>NZ_LZIX01000205.1:0-40783 GCF_001666955.1 Mycobacterium sp. E735
TCCGCGCCGACGAAGAAGGCGTTGACGCCGATCAGCACGATCGCCAGGAACACTCCGACGGGATCGCTCATCGCGGACCCCCCGCCGCGCCGGTGTCGCCGTCACCCTGCAGCTCGTTGAGTTCCAGCAGGTCGATCCGGCGTCCCTCCACCCGGATGACCGTTGCCTGCCAGCGCAGCGAGGTGTCCAACAGGCCGTCGGCGTCCAGGGCCGGCAGCTTCACCGTTTCACCGGCCACCGGGATGTGGCCGAATTCGCGCAACGCCAGCCCGCCGATGGTCTCGTAGGGCCCTTCCGGCGCCCGGAACCCGGTGGCGGTGGCGACCTCGTCGATGCGCAGCAGTCCCGAGACGCGCCAGCCGGTGCCGGCCGCGACGACGTCCGGGGTGGCGTCGTCGTGTTCGTCGCGGACGTCGCCCACGATCTCTTCGATCAGGTCCTCGACGGTCACCATGCCCGCGGTGCCGCCGTATTCGTCGACCACCATCGCGGTCTGCAGGCTGTTCGCGCGGATCTCGGCCATGACGGCGTCGCCGTCCAGCGTCGAGGGCACCACCGGGACGGGCTGCGCCACGTTGGTCAGCGGCGTGCGCGCCCGGTCGGCCGCCGGGATGGCCAGCACCTGTTTGACGTGCACGATGCCGATGGTCTCGTCGAGATCGCCGTCGACGATCGGGAACCGGGAGAACCCGGACTCGGCGGCCGCGGCCACCAGGTCGGCGACGGTGTCGTCGGTCTGCAGCGCGACGATCTTGGATCGGGGCGTCATCAGCTCCTCGGCGGTCAGGGCGCCGAACTGCAGCGAGCGCCGCACCAGTGACGCGGTCGCGGGATCCAGCGAGCCGCTGCGCGCCGAGGAGCGCACCAGGGACAGCAGTTCCTGCGGCGACCGGGCCGACCGCAGCTCTTCGGCCGGCTCGATGCCCAGCTGGCGCACGATCCAGTTCGCCGCGCCGTTGGTGAGCCGGATCGCCGGGGTGAACAGCAGCGAGAACAGCAGCTGAACGCCCACCACGGCGCGCGCGGTGGACAGTGGCCGGGCCACGGCAAGGTATTTGGGAACCAGCTCGCCGAACACCATCGACACCGAGGTGACGATGACCAACGCCACGAACGCCATGATCGCGTCGGCCACCTTGTCGGGAATGCCCATCGCGTCGAACCACGGGTGCGGCAGGTCGGCCAGCATCGGATCGGTCAGGTAACCGGCCGCCAGTGTGGTTGCGGAGATGCCCAATTGGGCGCCGGAGAGCTGGAACGACAACTTGTGGTGGGCGCGCCGGATCGCGCGGTCGCGCCGGCCGCCGCGCCGCGCGTTGGCCTCCACGGCGCTGCGGTCCAGCGTGGTCAGCGAGAACTCGGCCGCCACGAATACCGCGTTACCGAAGATGAGCACCGCGATGGCAATGATGCTGATCACGGCGACGCTGACGTTCATCGAGCACGCCGCCCGCGGGCCGATTGTGTTGGCGGGATGGCCGGGGAAGGCTCCGCATCGGGCGGCTCGTCGGACGGCTGCCGCGCCCGGAAGCCCATGGGCTGCACGGGTGCCTGCGGCACGTCAATCCCTTCGCTGCCTGAAACCGGTGCGGACGCGGTCGCTTCCGTCTTTGCTGATTTATCGTAGCCCGGTCCGCCCCCCGTTCGGTCAACGACCGTTTTCACGGGGAGGCCGGGCCCGCCCGGGACCCAAGTATGGTTTGCCTAACCTTACTCGATAGGCTGGCGGACTATGGCGTCCGAAGGCCCACCCGAAACCAAACCGGCCCAAGTCCTTCCGCGCGAGCGCGTCGACATCTCCGACAAGGTGGCGCGCATCGGGCGACCGCCGGCCCCCGCGCTCGAACCGCCCTTCGCGCTGCGTGTCGCGCGGCCCGAGGACGCGGGCATGGTGGCGGAGTGGATGAACCGCCCACACCTGGCCGCGGCCTGGGAGTACGACTGGCCGGCCCCGCGATGGGAGCGGCACCTCGGCGCGCAGCTGGACGGCACGTATTCGGTGCCACTGCTGGGCAGCGTCGATGGCCAAGATTGCGCCTACCTCGAATTATACTGGGGCGCAAAGGACTTGATCTCGCACCACTACGATGCCGATCCGTATGACCTGGGGCTGCACGCCGCCATCGCCGACCCGGGCCTGATGAACCGGGGCCTGGGCCCGATGCTGTTGCCGCAGATCGTCGGGAGCGTCTTCGCCATGGAGCCCCGCTGCCGGCGCGTCATGTTCGACCCCGATCACCGCAACACCACCGCGCGCCGACTCTGCGAATTCGCCGGCTGCGCGTTCCTCGGCGAACACGACACCAGGAATCGCCGCATGTCGCTCTACGCGTGGGAACGTCCGGCCGGCGCCTGACCCACCAAATTGCCTGCGCCGCCAAAGAATTGCGTGCGGCGGGGGTCACCAACCCAGCGGCAGTGGATGGCCTTCGGCGAAGCCCGCGGCCGACTGCACCCCCACGACGGCGCGCTCGTAGAGGTCCGTCAGGTTGGCGGCGCCGACATAGGTGCACGTGCTGCGCACGCCCGAGGTGATGTGGTCGATCAAATCCTCGACGCCCCCGCGGTCGGGGTCCAGGCCCATGCGTGAGGTCGAAATGCCTTCCTCGAAGAGCGCTTTGCGGGCGCGGTCGAAGGCGGTGTCGGCGGCGCTGCGGGCGACCACCGCACGCTTGGAGGCCATGCCGTAGCTCTCCTTGTAGGGCTGGTCCTCGCGGTCGCGCATCAGGTCGCCGGGCGACTCGTAGGTGCCGGCGAACCACGATCCGATCATCACGTTGGACGCGCCGGCCACCAGCGCCAGCGCCACGTCCCGGGGATGTCGAACGCCGCCGTCGGCCCACACGTGACCACCCAATTGCCTTGCCGCCGAAGCACATTCGACGACGGCCGAGAATTGCGGGCGCCCCACAGCGGTCATCATCCGGGTGGTGCACATCGCCCCCGGCCCGACGCCGACCTTGACGATGTTCGCCCCGGCGCCCAGCAGATCGCGCGTGCCCTCCGCGGAGACGACGTTGCCGGCCACCAGCGGCACCCCGAGTTCGAGCGAGGACACCGTGCGGATCGCCTCGAGCGTCTTCACCTGATGCCCGTGTGCGGTGTCGATGACGAGCACGTCGACGCCCGCCTCGACCAGGGAGCGCGCCCTGGCGCCCACGTCGCCGTTGATGCCGACGGCCGCGCCCACTCGCAGCCGCCCTTCACGGTCGAGCGCCGGGGTGTACAGGCCGGTGCGGACGGCCCCGGTGCGGGTGAGCACGCCGGCCAGCGTGCCGTCGACGTTCGTCACGACGGCAACCCCGATCGGGGCGTGCTCGAGCAGGTCGAAGATCTTGCGTGGTTCGGTCCCGACCGGGGCGGTGACGAAGTCGGTGATCGCGACATCCCGAACCCTGGCGAAGCGGTCCACGCCCAGGCAGCAGGATTCGCTCACCAAGCCCATCGGGCGGCCCTCGAAGACGACGACCGCGACCCCGTGTGCGCGCTTGTGGATCAGCGCGGTCGCATCGGACACCGAGTCGTCGGGGCCCAGCACGACCGGGGTGTCGAGAACCAGGTCGCGGCTCTTGACGAAGTCCACCGTCTGCTGCACCGCGGTGATCGGGATGTCCTGCGGCAGAATCACCAGGCCGCCCCGCCGGGCGACCGTCTCGGCCATCCGCCGCCCGGCCACCGCGGTCATGTTGGCGACCACCACCGGGATGGTGGTGCCCGAGCCGTCCTGGGTGGACAGGTCGACATCGAAGCGCGACGCGACCTCCGACCGGTTCGGCATCACGAAGACGTCGTTGTAGGTCAGGTCGTAACCGGGCCGATGCCCGTCCAGAAATCTCATCGCTGTCGCCGCGCCCCCTCGTGTCCCTCAAGTAGTACCCGGCTAGGCGGGCACTTCACTGCGGTCCCCGCTCCACAGCGTGTGGAAGCGCTTATCGGGGTCGTCGTCGATGCGGCCATAGGTGTGCGCGCCGAAGAAGTCGCGCAGCCCCTGGGTGAGCGCCGCGGGCAGCCGCTCGGTGCGCAGCGCGTCGTAGTAGGACAGCGCCGAGGAGAAGCCGGGGATCGGGATGCCCAGCTGCGTAGCGGTCACCACGACGCGGCGCCAGCCGTCGATCGCGGCCTCGATCGCGCTGCGGAAGTAGGGCGCGACGATCAGGCTCGGCAGATCGGGGTCCTCGTCGAACGCGTCTTTGATGCGGTTGAGGAACTTGGCCCGGATGATGCAGCCGCCGCGCCAGATGGTGGCCAGGTCGCCCGGCGTGATGCCCCAGTCGTATTCGGCGCTGCCGGCCTGAATCTGGTTGAAACCCTGGGCATACGCGATGATCTTCGACGCGTAGAGGGCCTGGCGCACGTCCTCGACGAACTGCTGCGCGTCGGCGGGCTTGGCGCCCAACTCGCCCGAGGCCAGCCCCGTGGTGGCCTTGCGCTGGGTCACCGAACCCGACAGCGCGCGGGCGAACACCGCCTCGGCGATCCCGGTTACCGGGACGCCGAGGTCCAGGGCCGACTTCACGGTCCAGCGGCCGGTGCCCTTCTGCTCGGCCTCGTCGAGGATGACGTCGACGAGCGGCTTGCCCGTCTTCGCGTCCTTCTGGCGCAGGACCTCGGCGGTGATCTCGACGAGGAAGCTGTCCAGGTCGCCCTTGTTCCACTCGTCGAACACGTCGGCGATCTGCTCGGCGGTCTTGCCCAGGCCGTCGCGCAGCAGCTGGTAGGCCTCGCCGATCAGCTGCATGTCGGAGTACTCGATGCCGTTGTGCACCATTTTGACGAAATGGCCCGCGCCGTCGGGCCCGATGTGGGTGCAGCACGGGACCCCGTCGACGTGTGCGGAGATCTCCTCGAGCAGCGGGCCCAGCGACGTGTAGGACTCGGCGGGGCCGCCCGGCATGATCGACGGGCCGTTCAGCGCGCCCTCCTCGCCGCCGGAGATGCCGGCGCCGACGAAGTGCAGGCCCCGTTCGCGCATCGCCTTCTCGCGGCGAATGGTGTCGGTGTAGAGGGCGTTGCCGCCGTCGATGATGATGTCGCCTTCCTCCATGGCGTCGGCGAGCTCGTTGATGACGGCGTCGGTGGGGTCGCCGGCCTTGACCATGATCAGCACCCGCCGCGGCTTCTCCAGGGCGTCGAGAAACTCAGCGATGGTCTCCGACCGCACGAACTTGCCCTCGTCACCGTGCTCTTTGAGCAGCGCGTCGGTCTTCGCGATCGAGCGGTTGTGCAGCGCCACCGTGTAGCCGTGCCGGGCGAAATTGCGCGCGATGTTCGAGCCCATCACCGCCAGGCCGGTGACGCCGATCTGCGCGGTAGCGGTGGTTGATTCCGACGAACCCATGTCTTCGCCTCTCGAGTCGGAGAACTGTGCCCAAAAGCTTTCCGTCACACTGTGGCACAGGGGACCGGCGTCCGCCCGGGGTGCTGGCCGTCGAACGCGTCAGAGGTTGATCAGGCGCCGCAGCTCGGTGAGCCACGGCACGGCCAACGCGACGGTGGGCACGACGAACACGGCGACCGCGGCCAGGTATGCGGCCGCTGCCAGCGCAAGGCTGTTGCCGCCCCCGCACAGCCGGCGGACGCGGACCACGGTGCTGGGTCCGCCGGCGGCCAGTGCGCCGGACGGCGCCCGCCCGGACGCGCAGGCGACCAGCGCGCGAGCCAGGGGAGTGCGGCCCGCCGCGCGCACGGCGGCGTCGTCGGCGAGCAGCTCGACGAGCAGCTGCACCGCCCCGAGCGCGTTCGCGCTGCGCACCAGCCGCGGGAACGCGGCGTGCACCGCGGTGAAGGCCTCCAGGACGAGGTCGTGGCGGGCCCGCAGGTGGGCCCGCTCGTGGGTGAGGATCGCCGCGACCTCGGCGTCGGCGAGCGTGCTCAGCGCCCCCTCGCTGACCACCACCCTGCTGCGGACGCCCGGCAGGCAGTAGGCGAGCGGCTGCGGCACGTCCAACACACGAAGGTCCCGCGTGTGGGCGCAGGGCTGGGGAAGCGCGCCGCCGTGGTCCAGGCCGACCAGATCGACGACCATGCGGTGATGGGCGCGCCGTCGCCGGTTGGCGATTGCCACCCGGACGACGGCCACCATCAATCGGGCGCCGACCAGCACGGTCAGGGCGAAGACGCCGATGTACGCGGCCCACAGCGGCCAGCCGAGGCGGCCGGCGGCGCCGAGGATGCTGGCGGTGGGCCGCCCGTCGGGACCGGGCATGAGCAGCCGAGTGGCGATCGCGATGCCGGCGCTGAACGCCGAGAGGACCGCGGCGAGCGCGATGGCCTGCCACAACACCATCGCGGCGCGGGGAGCGCGCAGCGGCCAGCTCGCGCGTGCCAACAAGGCCGGCACCGGACCGACCAGCAGCACCGCGAGGATGGTGAAGGCCAGCGCGGACACGCTGTCAGTCTCCCTCAGTCCTCCGGCGACGCGCCAGCGGTTGGCGCGTTGTTGCGTTGATTAGCTTCCAGTTCGGCGAGCGCCCGCCGGAGCGCAGCTGCCTCATCGGCGCCGACCCGCTCGACGAAATGGACGAGCGCGGCCTGCCTGCCGCCGGGGTCCTCGGCCTGGGCCAGCGCGTCGACCATCAGCCCGGCGACCAGTTCGTCGCGGCCGTGCACGGGAGCGTATCGGTGCGCGCGGTCGTCGCGAATCTGCGAGACCAGGTTCTTCTTGGCCAGCCGCTGCAGGACGGTCATGATCGTCGTGTAGGCGAGGTCGCGTCGCGCGGACAACGCCTCGTGGACCTGGCGGACCGTTTGAGGTTCCGGCGTGGACCACAAGTGGTCCATCACGGCGCGTTCCAGATCCCCGAGCCGGGTCAGTTTCGCCATAGTGCGTTCTCTCCTGACGTCGACAACATCTTACTCCGCTTACTACCGACCGTCGTACCGCAGCTGCTCACCGCGCCGCCGGATAGGCGCTTGCGAAATTAGGGCAGCCTTGCCTATGCTAACCCAGTCGAGCGAACAACGACCGCGGCAGAGTCCTGAGGGCTGCAGTGACCCCCGGTCTACTCGATCGGCGAGCCCCGTGCCCCCGCGGCACGGGGCTCAGCCGTTTCCGGGGCGGCAACCCCGCCACCAGCGCCGTCGCCGGACCCATGGTGTAGACACAGAACGTGCCTCAGCCGCCGAGCATGCCGCCGGATTTCACCGCCCCCTTCGATCAGGAGATCGGGCTGCAGTTCACCGAACTGAGCCCCGACGGCGCCCGCGCGCAACTCGAGGTCACGCCCAAACTGCTGCAACCGATGGGCCTCGTGCACGGCGGGGTGTACTGCTCGATCATCGAGAGCATGGCCAGCGTGGCCGCCTACACCTGGCTTGCCACCCGCGGCGGCGGCAATGTCGTGGGGGTCAACAACAACACCGACTTCCTGCGTTCCATCGGTTCGGGCATGGTGTACGGCGTCGCCGAACCGATCCATCGCGGCCGGCGCCAGCAGCTGTGGCTGGTCACGATCACCGACGGCGACGGCAAGGTGGTCGCCCGCGGCCAGGTGCGGCTGCAGAACCTGTAGATCCGCGCGACGGCGTATTGCTGTGTTGCGCAACGACTTTCGCGGAGGCCGGATCCGCGATTTGGGCCCTGCTGCGATTGGCCCGTTAGCTCGCTCGCTTAGCGGTCGCCGGCCGCTTGGCTTCGGCGGCGAGCACCGCCAGCTGTTCGAGGCGGGTTCGGGCGAAGGCCTGCTGCTCGGTGATCGTCAGCTGGCCACGCCGGGTGCTCAGGAAGGTCACCGTCCACGACAGCAGCGTGCTGACCTTGGTCTTGAACCCGACCAGGTAGACGAGGTGCAGCACCAGCCACATCAGCCAGGCGATGAAGCCGCTGAACTCCAGCGGGCCCACCTTGGCCACCGCGGAGAACCGCGAAACCGTTGCCATGGAGCCTTTGTCGAAATACTGGAACGGCTCGCGCTCGGCGGGGTCGGCCCCGCCGAGTTCGGCCTTGATCGTGCCGGCGACGTACTTGGCGCCCTGGATCGCGCCCTGCGCCACCCCGGGTACGCCCTCGACGGCGGCCATGTCGCCGATCACGAACACGTTCGGGTGGCCGGGAACCGACAAGTCGGGCAGCACCTTGACGCGGCCCGCCCGGTCCAGTTCCACCGACGACTGGTCGGCGAGGTCTCGGCCCAGCCCGCTGGCCTGCACGCCCGCAGACCACACCTTGCACGCGGACTCGATGCGCCGGATGGTGCCGTCGGAGTCCTTGACGGTGATGCCGTTGCGGTCGACGTCGGTGACCATCGCCCCCAGTTGGATCTCCACGCCCATCTTCTCCAGCCGGGCCCGCGCCCGCGTCCCCAGCTTGTCGCCGAACGGCGGCAGCACGGCGGGGGCGGCGTCGAGCAGGATCACCCGCGCCTTGGTGGAGTCGATGCCACGGAACGAGCCCTTCAGCGTGTGGGCCGCCAATTCCGCGATCTGGCCTGCCATTTCGACGCCGGTGGGGCCTGCGCCGATGACGGTGAACGTCAGCAGCTTGGCCCGTCGCTCCGGATCGCGCGACCGTTCGGCTTGCTCGAAGGCGCTCAGGATCCGACCGCGCACCTCCAGTGCGTCGTCGATCGACTTCATGCCGGGTGCGAACTCGGCGAAGTGGTCGTTGCCGAAGTAGGACTGCCCCGCGCCGGCGGCGATAATCAAGCTGTCGTAAGGGGTTTCGTAGGTGTGACCGAGCAAATCGGACACCACGAACTTCCCATCGAGATCGATGTGCGTGACGTCACCGAGCAGGACCTGGACGTTGCGCTGCCTGCGCAGCACGACACGGGTGGGCGGGGCGATGTCGCCCTCGGACACGATGCCCGTGGCCACCTGATACAGCAACGGTTGGAAGAGGTGATGGGTCGTGCGCGCGATCAATTTGATGTCGACGTTGGCGTGCTTCAGTTTCTTTGCCGCGTTGAGTCCACCGAATCCCGAACCGATGATGACGACCTGGTGGCGCCGTTCGGTTCCAGCTGTGGTTTCGGGTGGGGGGCTCATGTTTCCGCTGCTCCTGACGGGGGCTTTTGGACACGCGACTGCAGTTAGCCACAACGCTAGTCAGGCGGGTACCCGGAAACCTAGTTGATACGCATGTGTTGTTTGCAACACTAACGGTGTTCGGGGCGAAAACCCTGGTGGGCGCCGGCCACTGTGGCGCAACTATCAGGGTGGCCGGCCCGCTGGCACGAGGCCGCCGTTATTGGCTCGAGCCTCCGCCCACGCAGTGGTCGTGGCCCGCCTGGATCGTTCCGCCGGGGGCGCGTGAGAGCGCCTGTGCCTCCGCCTCTTCGGGCGTCGGGCCCCAGCCCCCGAAGTATTTGGTCTTCGACGCGTTCATCACCAGCGCCACGCACCCACCCTGCCCACTGGCCAGCAGGCGGCAGTCGCTGATCGTCTTGCGGCAGGTCTCCATAACCGCCTTCTCGGCCGCACCCACGCTCGAGGCGCCGTCGGCGATGTCGATGTGGCCGGTGGAGTCCGATATCGCCATCGCGATCCCGTCGCCGCCGGCATGCGCGAGCGGGGGTGCGACAAACGCCACGCCGGCCACCATCAACGCCAGGGCTGCTGTCTTCATTGCCTTCCCGGCCTCTTCTTCCGCGCTGCGCCCCGGTGGCGCAGGTAAACGCTGCTACACGGAAGTATTACCGCCGCGGGGCCAAACCGCGACCCCACGACCCGCGGCGTCGGCTGCTACAGGCCGACGACCGGGCGCAGCGCCTCACCTACGGAGCTGATCACGCCGGGGGCGTAGAAGGGCAGGTTGATGATGACGCCGTCGATGCCGGCGTCCACCACCTTGGTTTTGATCTGCTCGGCGACCGACTCGGGGCCGCCGACCACCATGCGCTGGGTCATCTCGGCCGGAATCTGGTCCGGCTTGGTGTTCTCGTCGACCAGCACCGTGGTCAGCGTGCTGGTTTCCAGCGTCGCCGGGTCGCGGCCGATCTCTTCGCAGCGCCGCCGCACGACGTCCAATTTGCCCGGCAGTTCGTCGAATCCGGCGATGACGTTGAGGTGATCGAAGTGGCGCGCGGCGAGGGGGATCGTCTTCTTCTCACCGCTGCCCCCGATCATCAGCGGAATGTGGTCGCGGAAGCGGGGATTCGCCATCGCCTCGCGCACCTGGTACCACTTGCCCGAGAAGGTCGGCCGCTCGCCCTTGATCATCGGCAGGATGATCTGCAGCGCCTCCTCGAGCCGGTTGAATCGGTCGGTGAAAGTGCCGAATTCGAAACCCAGTTGATCATGCTCGAGTTCGAACCAGCCGGTTCCGATGCCGAGGATGGCGCGGCCCTGGCTCACCACGTCGAGGGTGGTGATGGTCTTGGCCAGCAGCGTGGGATTGCGGTAGGTGTTGCCGGTCACCAAGGTGCCCAACTGGACTCGCTCGGTGGCGGTGGCCAGCGCGCCCAGGGCGGTGTAGGCCTCCAGCATCGGTTGGTCGGGGTCGCCCAACATGGGCAGTTGGTAGAAGTGGTCCATCACGAAGACCGAGTCGAAGCCGGCGGATTCGGCCTCGCGGGCCTGAGCGATGACAGTGGGGAAGAGCTTGTCCACCCCGGTGCCGTAGGAGAAGTTGGGAATCTGCAGACCGAGTCGAATAGCCACGCGGTCTACCGTAGTGCCGCTCCACGCGCGACGAAACGGCTCGCGCCGCGATTACGCCCTCAGCCGAATTGGGCGAGCGCGCCGTGGCTGACGTGCAGCGTCTGGCCGGTGATGTGGCGGGCCGCCGGGGTGGTCAGGAACAGGGCCAGCCGGGCCACCTCGCCGGCGACCGACGGGGGCGTGCGCGACAGGCCGTCGTAGCCGGGCTGCGCGCTGCGCCCGCTGGCGACGGCGTTGACCGTGATGCCGCGGGTGCCGAAGACGCCCGCCTGTCCGGCGACCCAATTCGACAGGGTCGCCTTGATCGCGGCGTCGACGCTTCCGGCGGGCGGGTTCTCCGGCACCACGCTGATGATGGAGCCACCCGAGCGCAAGTGATCGCCCACGGTCTGCACCGTCAGCACGGCCGATAGCACCGTGGCGTCCAGGGCATTCCGCCAGGCGTTGGCCGTGTCGGCGATCGAGTACGCGCGGGGGTCGCCGGCCTCCCAGGTGGGAGCCGGCACGTTGACGATGGTGTCCAGATGGTGGGGGAACAGGGGACGGGCCTCGGTCAGGCTCGCCGGGTCGGTGGTGTCGCAGACGATCGCGTCGACGTCGAGTTCCTTGGCGGCGATCTCGAGGTCGCTGCGCCGTGCGCCCACGAGGGTCACCTTGTGACCGTCATCGCGGAAGCCTTCGGCCACTGTGCGTCCAAGTTCGGTGTCTCCACCGGTGACCAGCACTTCCACTGCCATGACCTCCTCGTGTTCAACGTTGAACCCAGATCCTGCTGCGGATCGAATGACGGACCGGCCTGGGATCTCAGCACGTTATGGCATCAGTATGCGTCCATGTTACTGGACAGTAGCTAGTCGGCGAAATTGTTCGCGCCGCGACGCGCGGATCATTTCCGTAACTATTCGACCCTCACTTTTTTGCGCCGTTAGGCCTGCAATAGGTCCGCATCGTCGGCGGGTTAGGGTGCATCCATGCCTCGGATCGGGTTCCTGGCCGGTTTCGTCTCGACGATGCTGATGGCGGCCCTGATCGGGTGCGGATCGAAACCGGCGGCGCCCGGGACGCTGGTGGTGTTCGCCGCCGCCTCGCTGAAGCCCGCGTTCACCCAGATCGGAGCGCAGTTCAAGGCCCAGAACGCCGGCAGCAACGTCGACTTCGAATTCGCGGGATCGTCGGAACTGGCCACCCAGTTGACGCAGGGCGCCGCCGCCGATGTCTTCGCGTCGGCGGACACCGCGCAGATGGACACGGTCGCCAAGGCCGGCTTGGTCGCCGGCGACCCGACGAACTTCGCGTCGAACACGCTGGTGATCGTCACCGCGCCGGGCAACCCGAGGCAGGTCGGGTCGTTCGCCGATCTCGCGAGGCCGGGGGTGGCCGTGGTCGTCTGCCAGAAGCCGGTGCCCTGCGGGTCGGCGACCCGGCGCGTCGAGGACAGCACCGGCGTTCACCTCAACCCGGTGAGCGAGGAACCGAGCGTGACGGACGTCCTCAACAAGGTCACCACGGGGCAGGCGGACGCCGGGCTCGTCTATGTCACCGACGCCCACAGCGCCGGGAACAAGGTGACGACCGTCAGCTTCCCGGAGGCCGCCGGCGCGGTGAACGTCTATCCGATCGCGGTGATGAACAAGGCGCCGCAAGCGTCGCTGGCGAAGCGGTTCGTGGCCATGGTGACCGGTGACGTCGGCCAAAACATCCTGGCCCAGGCGGGGTTCGCCAAGCCCTGATCAGCGGGGCGGTCCGAAACCCGTTCGGGCCTGGTCGATTTGGTCATATGCGTAGGTCACCATCTCGGCGGTGGTCATCGTCTCACCCTTGCGGGCGAGCGATTCGTAGGTTTGGTCACCGAGGACCTCGCGAAGGTCGGCGATCATTTCTGCGAGTTCGGGCAAGGTCGTTGCTGCCATCGGGCTGACCGCCGCCAAACCGGCGATGGTGGCAGCCGGTTCGTAGTGTCCTAGCCGGTTGAGGAACACGGCGAGGACGGCGAGCGCGTTGTACATCATGCCGATGTTGCCCGACTCGTGGTTGTTGCGGATGGCCGAGGCGAGGTGATCCACCGCCGCCCCGGGGTCCCCTTGCTCGGCCATGAGTCCGGCGGCCCAGTACGGGAATTGGGTCTCGTAGAACCGGTTGCCGCTATCCCGCGCGACGAGCAGACTGCGGCGCAGCGCCGCGAGGGCGCGATCCGGATCGGTCGCACGGACCGCGTACCCATACACGAAGAGTGCGTAGGCGAGGACCCATGGATTCCCGGTGGCCTCGGCGGCATCGATGAGGCCCTCGCCCGTTGCCAACGCCTCGTCAGACGAACCGCAGACGGCCAGAGCGAACACCAGGTTTGCCCTGGCGAAAGTGTTGGCGTCCCCACCGCGCCCCACCTGGGCCCGGCATAGCTCGAGATACCGTTCGGGCTGCCCGACGAACAAATACGCGCTGCCGAGAAAGGCCTCCCCGAACGACGACACCTTGTCGCTGGCGGCGGCGATGACCGTCTCGCCGATTTCGCTGTAGCGCACGGCCTCTTGGTACCGGCCGACCAGAACGGCCAGCGATGCCCCCACGCACACGGCTGCCAGCCGTGGGTGGTCGACGGCACGAAGGGGTTCGACCATTTCTTCGGCCCAGGCGATGGGTTCGTAGTTCTCGAGGAACGGACCAAGCAAGCCCGCGTATGCGGCGATGGCCGCACCCGCATCCAGGTCGCCGTGTTCGGTCGACCAGCGAAAGGCGGTGCGCAAGTTGGCCAACTCGACCGTGAGCCAGTCGTATGCCTCGCGCTGGCGCGGGCCGTCCCACAGCGCCATGACGTCGGCCTCGCGCCCGGCGAAATGGCGGGCATGCGCGGCGCGGATCTCTCCCGCAGCGCCGGAGGTGATGAGCTGTTCCTCGGCGAATTGGCGGATCGTCTCGAGCATCGAAAACCGGGTGCGCCCCGAAGACCGGTCGACGACCAGCAGCGACTTGCGCACCAAGGCATCGAGCAGGTCCAGAATCACGTACTCATCCTCGGCGCCCATTACGGCGCAGGCACTTTCGAGGTCGAATCCGCCCGCGAACACCGAACAGCGTGCCAGCACTGCCTTTTCGTCGTCGTCGAGAAGGTCGTAGGACCAGGCCACGGCGTGGCGCAGCGTGTGGTGGCGCTCCAGGCCGCGCCGCGCACCGACCAGCAGCCTGAAGCGGTGGTCGAGGCGGTCACGCACTTCACTGGCGGTCATTGACGCCATCCGCGACGCGGCCAGCTCGATGGCTAGGGGAATCCCGTCCAGCCGCTGACAGATCTCGGTGACGGCGGCGGCATCACGGCCGTCGACCATCGAGAAGCCCGCCGAAATGCCTTGGGCGCGTTCGGTAAACAGGGTAACCGCCGCGGAGTGGACGCCCGCCACGTCCAGGGAACGGACGGGCCGCACCTGCTCGTCGGGAATTCCCAGTCCTTCGCGGCTGGTGGCAAGGATCTTCACGGTGGCCGATCGGGCGAGGATGGTTTCGATCAGCTGGGCGGCGGCGTCGAGCACGTGCTCGCAGTTGTCGAGCACCAACAGCCTTACCCGGCCCTCCAATGCGGCAGCGACCGACTCGCCGACGGTCTGGCCCGGCTGCTGGGTGATGCCCAACACCGCCGCGACCGCGTCGGGAACCGCCGCCGGGTCGGTCACCGCGGCCAACTCGAAAAGCCACGCCCCGTCCGGGAATTCATCAGCCAACCGCGTGGCCACCTCTAACGCGAGGCGGGTCTTGCCGACCCCACCCACTCCGGTCAGCGTCACCAAACGATGCGTCTTGACCGCCGCTTCGATGTCGGCAACGGCGGCCTCGCGGCCGATCAAGCTCGTGTGGGCGGGCCGCAGGTTGCCCGGACTCGTGTCCAGCGCCCGCAGCGGCGGAAAGTCGGCCCGCAGGCCGGCGGCTCGGACCTGAAACACGCCGACCGGCATGGGGACGTCCCGCAACCGACGGGGTCCCAGGTCGACCAGATCCACGCCGCTCAGCAAGCCTGCCGTCGACGCGGCCACCAGGATCTGACCGCCGTGCCCGGCGGCCATCACGCGCGCCGCACGATTGAGCACCGTGCCGAAGTAGTCGCCGTCGCGCAGCTCGGCCTCGCCGGTCGCCAGCCCCATCCGCACCGGCAACTCGAGTGAGCGCTGTGCGGCCACGGCGGCATCGACCGCCGCGCGCGGCGAGGCGAACGCCGCGCACACGCCGTCACCGGTGTGCTTGAACAACCAGCCCCCGTGCGCCTCGATCGCGGTGCGCAACGCGTCGTCATGGGCCGCGAGGGCCACCCGCATCCCGTCCGCGTCGGCCTCCCACCGACGCGTCGAGCCCTCGACGTCGGTGAACAGAAACGTCACCACCCCCGAAGGAGCGGCCGCCGGCCGAGCGGACACCCCAGCAGAATCTCACAACGCACCTGCTTCTACCTCGCACATCGGCGGAAACCTCGGCTCTCGGGCGCTAGGTTGGGGCGGTGTTCATCGCCCGATCATGGTTGGGGTCCAAGCATTAGCGAGCGTCGCGCCGATCTACCGCGGTGGGTGTACGTTCCCGCCGCCGCGGGGACCGGGTTCGTGGTGCTGCCGCTACTCGCCATCGCGATCAAGGTCGACTGGCCCAACTTCTGGTCACTGATCGCCAGCGCGTCGTCGCGAACCGCCCTGCTGCTCAGCCTCAAGACCGCCGCGGCCAGCACCGTGCTCTGCGTGCTGTTTGGCGTCCCGATGGCCCTGGTGCTGGCCCGCAGCACCGCGCGACCGGTGCGGCTGCTGCGACCATTTATCCTGCTGCCCTTGGTGTTGCCGCCGGTCGTCGGGGGGATCGCGCTGCTGTACGCGTTCGGCCGGCTCGGGCTGCTCGGCAAGTACCTCGAGGCCGCCGGTGTCAGCATCGCGTTCAGCACCACCGCGGTGGTGTTGGCGCAGACCTTCGTGTCGCTGCCGTTCCTGGTGATCTCCCTGGAGGGCGCCGCGCGCACCGCCGGCGCCGACTTCGAGGTGGTGGCGGCGACCCTGGGGGCGCGGCCCAGCACCGTCTGGTGGCGAATCACCCTGCCGCTGCTACTGCCGGGCCTGGCGTCGGGCGCGGTGCTGGCGTTCGCCCGCTCGCTGGGGGAGTTCGGCGCCACGCTGACGTTCGCCGGGTCCCGCCAAGGGGTCACCCGCACGCTGCCGCTGGAGATCTATTTGCAGCGGGTCACCGACGCCGACGCCGCGGTCGCGCTGTCGATCCTCTTGGTCGCGGTGGCGGCGCTGGTGGTGCTGGGGCTCGGCGCCCGCCGGCTGACCGGAGACGAAACGAGATAGCCGGGGCCATGAGCGAACTGCAGCTGCGCGCCGACGTCGCGGACCGCCGACTGGACGTGGAGTTCACCGTGTCGGCCGGCGAAGTCCTTGCGGTCCTGGGGCCCAACGGCGCGGGCAAATCCACCGCGCTGCATGTGATCGCCGGGCTGGTTCGCCCGGACCACGGGGTGGTGCGGCTGGGCGACCGGGTGCTGACCGACACCGCGGCCGGGGTCAACGTGGCAACCCATGACCGCCGCGTCGGCCTGCTCATGCAGGACCCGTTGTTGTTCCCGCACATGAGCGTCGCCGCCAACGTGGCCTTCGGGACGCGCAGCCGGGGCGGGGGGCTGCGAACACGACGAGCCGCGGGGAGGGCGGCGGCCCTGCGCTGGCTGCGCGAGGTGGACGCCGAGCGGTTCGCCGACCGCAAGGCGCGGCAGCTGTCCGGCGGGCAAGCCCAGCGCGTGGCGGTGGCGCGGGCGCTGGCCGCCGAGCCCGACGTGCTGCTGCTGGACGAGCCGCTGAACGGTCTTGACGTCGCGGCGGCCGCGAGCATTCGCGCGGTACTGAGGCGCGTGGTCGCCCGCACCGGCTGCGCGGTGGTCCTGATTACGCACGACCTGCTCGACGTGTTCACGCTGGCCGACCGGGTGCTGGTGCTCGAGTCCGGCAAGATCGCCGAGATCGGTCCCGTTTCCGACGTGCTCACCGCGCCGCGCAGTCACTTCGGGGCGCGGATCGCGGGCGTCAACCTGGTCAACGGGACGGCCGCCGCGGACGCCGCACTGGACGCGCGCTCCGGCGTGCGCTGGCATGCGGCGCCGGGGGGTGAGGGGCTCGCCGCGGGCCAGAATGCGATTGCGGTGTTCCCGCCCACGGCGGTGGCGATCTATCGGGACCGACCGCACGGCAGCCCGCGCAACACGGTCGAGGTGACGGTGGCGGAGCTGGACATCCGCGGGGCGGCGGTGCTGGTGCGCGGCGAGCAGCAACCCGACGGTGCGCCCGGCCTGGCCGCGGAGATCACGGTCGACGCCGCATCGGAGCTGCGGCTGGCGCCCGGGGAAAGGGTGTGGTTCTCGGTCAAAGCGCACGAGGTCGAGTTGTATCCGGCGGCGCACTGAGGGTGCAATCGGGCGCCCGGTCGCGCATCGGCAACATCGGAAAAACGACGCTGCAATTGTCCGCAAGGCTCCTTGCGTCACAGCGGTAACACGGTAGGTTCGTCGCCATGGAGCAGGTGGATCCCAACTCGACACGTCGCAAAGGCCTGTGGGCGACGCTGGCGATAGCCACAGTGACCAGTGCCAGCGCCGTCACGATCGCATTGCCGGGGGCCGCGAACGCCGATCCGGAGGTTCCGACTCCGGTCCCGCCGACGACAACGACGGCGCCTCCTGCAGCCGGCCCCGCGGCTCCCGCGACCACACCGCCGCCGGCCGCCCCGCCGCCCGGCGCGTCCCCGGCACCGGTCGACCCGAACGCGCCGCCGCCGCCGCCCGTCGACCCGAACGCACCGCCGCCGCCCCCCGTCGACCCGAACGCCGGGCGGGTCGCCAACGCCGTGGGCGGTTTCAGCTACGTCCTTCCGCCCGGCTGGGTGGAATCGGACGCTTCCCACCTCGACTACGGCTCGGCGCTGTTGAGCAAGACGACGGGGCCGCCGCCGCTGCCCGACCAGCCGCCACCGGTCGCCAATGACACCCGCATCGTGATGGGCCGCCTGGACCAGAAGCTTTACGCCAGTGCGGAAGCCAACAACGCCAAGGCCGCCGTGCGGCTCGGCTCGGACATGGGTGAGTTCTTCCTGCCGTATCCGGGCACCCGGATCAACCAGGAAGCCACCACGCTCACCGGCGCCAACGGCATCACGGGCAGCGCGTCGTACTACGAGGTCAAGTTCAGCGACGCCTCCAAGCCCAACGGCCAGATCTGGACGGGCGTGGTCGGGCTGCCCGCGACGAACGCGGGCGGACCGCCGCAACGCTGGTTCGTGGTCTGGCTCGGCACGGCCAACGACCCGGTGGACAAGGGTGCGGCCAAGGCGCTGGCCGAGTCGATCCAGCCCTGGGCGGGCCCGCCCGCGCCGGCCGCTGGAGCCCCGGCGGCTCCGGGCGCACAGCCGGCACCGGCGGCACCTCCGCCCGGAGGCCAACCTGCGCCCGCCGCCCCGGCGGCCCCGGGAGCGCCATCGCCGGCTCCCGCTCCGGCTCCGGCCGGGGAGGTAAGCCCCACCCCGGCGCCGGCACCACAGCGGACGCAGTCCACCTGACACCCTGATCGGGGCGCCGGGATGATGGGCGAACCGTCGCCGAATCCGGACCTTTTTCGTTACGCGGAGCGGGTATACCGAAGTGACGGCCCAGCAATTCGCTGGGCTTTGCCAGCGAATGCAAGGAGACCCGCATGGACGTCATGGCAGCTACCGAATATCTGGCCCGCTCAACCACGTTCACGAGCGTCGGCATCATCGGATACATCATCATCGGCGGTCTGGCCGGCGCGCTCGCCAGCAAGATCATCCGGGGCAGCGGCGCCGGGATCCTGATGGACATCGTGATCGGAATCATCGGCGCGTTGATCGGCGGCTTCATTTTGAGCTTCTTCGTCAACACCGCGGGCGGGGGCCTGATCTTCACCTTCTTCACCGCGCTGCTAGGGTCGCTGATCCTGCTCTGGATCGTCGGGATGGTGCGCAGGACGTAGACCCCAGTCAACCCGTTGCGGCCGTGGCGGTTGGCGGCATGATTGACGGATGATTGCACCGCTGTCCACCGCGGCCATGCGCGCATGGCGGGTGCGTCAACCCGGCCCCATGGACACCGCCCCGCTCGAGCAAGTCGCCTCGGAGGTGCCGCGCCCCGGGCCATCGGATTTGCTGGTCGCCGTCCGGGCCTGCGGCGTCTGCCGCACCGACCTGCACGTCACCGAGGGCGACCTGCCCGTGCATCGCGACCACGTGACGCCCGGCCACGAGGTGGTCGGGGAGGTCGTGGAAATGGGCGCGCAAGCGGGCGACGAGTTTCGAGTGGGAGACCGGGTCGGCATCGCCTGGCTACGCCACACCTGCGGGGTGTGCAAGTACTGCCGCCGCGGCGACGAGAACCTGTGCCCGCAGTCCCGCTACACCGGCTGGGACGCCGATGGTGGTTACGCCGAATTCGCCACGGTTCCCGCCGCTTTCGCGCATCCGCTGCCCGCCGGTTACAGCGACAGCGAGCTCGCGCCGCTGCTGTGCGCCGGCATCATCGGCTACCGCTCCCTGCTTCGTGCCGACCTGCCGCCAGGCGGACGGCTCGGGCTGTACGGCTTTGGCGGCAGTGCCCACATCACCGCGCAGGTCGCGTTGGCGCAGGGCGCCGAGGTGCACGTGATGACCCGCGGAGCCGAGGCGCGTGAGCTCGCCATGCAGCTCGGGGCGGCGTCGGCGCAGGGAGCGGCCGACCCGCCACCGGTGCCACTCGACGCGGCGATCCTGTTCGCGCCGGTCGGGGAGCTGGTGCTGCCCGCGCTGGAGGCCCTGGACCGCGGCGGCACCCTCGCGATCGCCGGCATCCACCTGTCCGACATCCCGGTCCTGAATTACCAGCGACACCTGTTTCAGGAGCGCCAGGTCCGCTCGGTCACGTCGAACACCCGGGCCGACGCGCGGGCGTTCCTCGACTTCGCGGGCGAGCATCACATCGAGGTGACCACACCGGAATACCCGCTGGACCAGGCGGATCGGGCGCTGGCCGACCTCAGCGCGGGCCGCATCGCCGGCGCGGCGGTGCTGCTGGTGTGAGCGCCCTCAGCTGGTCAGATGCCACACCAGGGCGGCGGCCAGCGCCCCAAGCCCGTTCAGCGACCAGTGCAACGCGATCGGCGCGATCAGGCTGCCACTGCGCCGGCGGAGCCAGCTGAAGACGAAGCCGGCCGCACCGGTGGCCAGCACCGCGCCGGTGACACCCGCCAGCATCCCCACGACGCCGCCGCCGAACAGCCGGGTGAAGCCGACGTTGCTGCTGGTCAGCCCCAGCGACGTCGCGACGTGCCACAGGCCGAACAGCAGCGAACCCGCCAACGCGACCCCGCGGAAGCCCCAGGCCCGGTGCAGCGCGCCGTGCAGCACGCCCCGAAATGCCAGCTCCTCCGGGATCACGGTTTGCAGCGGGATGATCACCATCGATGCGATCAGCGCGCCGGAGACCGTGGCGTAGCGGTGGTTGAGGAACATCGGCCGGGTCATCGGCAGCAGCACCCCGACAGCTATCACCGACGCCACGACCAGCACCGCGGCCACGGCATAGCCCAACCCCGATTTCCAGTGTTCGCGCCCCAGACCCAAATCGGCCCACTCCAGACCGTTGGCGCGCATCAGGAACACCAGGCCGACGGCGGCGGCGGGAACGACGCAGATGCCGGCCCAGGGGGTGGTGAAGTGGGCGACCAGGTTGGTCAGCACCAGCACGAGCACGACGACGGCGATGTCGAGGTGGATCCGGACCCTGTGCAGCGCCGACAGCTGCGCGAGCACCGGGTGGGTGTCAGCGATGGCGGGCGCCTCGGGCATTTGGCCAGTTTACCGGTGAGCCGCGGCGGCGTGACTCCAACGAGATGGCCGTCACGGTTGTGGTCGGCGCCCGGGGCGCGACCGTGACGGCAATCTCGGCGCGCATGTACGTCTCGCTCCCATCACTGCTCGCTCGCCTCCCAGCCTGATCGGTCGTCTCGCTCCCATCACTCACTACGTTCGTTCTGCTCGCTCGCCTCCCAGGTCCAGTTGGCGATCTGCGGGTCGTCCTCGCCGTGCTCCCGGGTGTAGATGCGCGCCGCGAGCCGGGCGTCGACCATGCGCTGGCGCAGCACCGCGGCCTTGCTGGCCAGCCCGTCCACCCGGTCGATGACGTCGATAACCAAGTGGAAGCGGTCCAGATCGTTGAGCATCACCATGTCGAAGGGTGTCGTCGTGGTGCCCCGCTCCTTGAACCCACGCACGTGGATGCGCGGGTGGTTGGTGCGCCGGTAGGTGAGCCGGTGGATTAGCCACGGGTAGCCGTGGTAGGCGAAGATCACCGGCTTGTCGCGCGTGAACAGCGCGTCGAACTCCCGGTCCGGCAAGCCGTGCGGGTGCTCGGAATCCGGCTGCAGCCGCATCAGGTCGACGACGTTGACCACCCGGACCGCGAGCTCGGGCAGTTCGCGACGCAGGATGTCGGCCGCGGCCAGGGTTTCCAGCGTCGGGATGTCGCCGGCGCAGGCCAGCACGACGTCGGGTTCGGCGGTGGCGGTGCTTGCCCACGGCCAGATGCCCACGCCGCGCGCGCAGTGCGCGATGGCCTGGTCCATGTCCAGGTAGGCCAGCGCCGGCTGCTTGCCGGCGACGATGACGTTGATGT
This sequence comes from Mycobacterium sp. E735, assembly GCF_001666955.1. NCBI lineage: Bacteria > Bacillati > Actinomycetota > Actinomycetes > Mycobacteriales > Mycobacteriaceae > Mycobacterium > Mycobacterium sp. E735. Next base: position 21,272 of record NZ_LZIX01000205.1, read on the forward strand.
AGTCGCGGCTGCGCAGGCAGTGGTCGGTCACCGACAGCAGCGTGTTGCCGTCCGGCGGCAGGTACACCCGGGTCAGTTCGGCCCGCTTGTTGGCGACCAGGTCGATGAAGCCGGGGTCCTGGTGCGACGCGCCGTTGTGGTCCTGGCGCCAGACGTGCGAGGAGAGCAGGTAGTTCAGCGACGCGATCGGCCGCCGCCACGGCAGCTCCAGGCTGGTGGCAAGCCACTTCGCGTGCTGGTTCAGCATCGAGTCGACGATGTGGACGAACGCCTCGTAGCAGTTGAACAGGCCGTGCCGGCCGGTCAGCAGGTAGCCCTCCAGCCAGCCCTGGCACAGGTGCTCGGAGAGCACCTCCATCACGCGGCCGTCGGGCGCGAGGTGCTCGTCGTCGGGCCCGATTTCCGAGAGCCACACCTTGTCGGTCGACCCGTAGACGGCGTCCAACCGGTTCGACGCGGTCTCGTCGGGACCCATCAGCCGGAACCGGTCGGAGTTGCGGGCGATCACGTCCCGCAGGAAGGTGCCGAGCACCCGGGTCGCCTCGTGCGTCGTGGCGGCGGGCCGCGGCACCGCGACGGCGTAGTCGCGGAAGTCCGGCAGGTCGAGGTCGTGCAGCAACAGTCCGCCGTTGGCGTGCGGGTTGGCGCTCATCCGGCGGTCACCGCTGGGCGCCAGCGCGCGCAGCTCGGCGCGCAGCCTGCCGTCGTCGTCGAATAGCTCCCCGGGCCGGTAGCTGCGCAGCCACTCCTCGAGCTGGGCGCGGTGCTGAGGGTTGTCGTGCGTCTCGGCCAGCGGGACCTGGTGCGCTCGCCAGGTGCCCTCGACCTTCTTGCCGTCCACCACCTTCGGGCCCGTCCAGCCCTTGGGGGTGCGCAGCACGATCATCGGCCACACGGGCCGCTCGGTCCCGTTGCCGGCGCGGGCCGCGCGCTGGATGGCCGCGATGTCGTCGAAGGCGTCGTCGAGGGCGGCGGCCAGCTGCTGATGGACGTTCGCCGGATCGTCACCGGCGACCGTGATGGGCCGGTAGCCGTAGCCACGTAGCAGCGCCTCGAGTTCGTCGTGCGGGATGCGCGCCAGCACCGTCGGGTTGGCGATCTTGTAGCCGTTGAGAGCCAGGATGGGCAACACCGCGCCGTCGGTGACCGGGTTGAGGAACTTGTTGGAATGCCAGCTGGCCGCCAGTGGCCCGGTTTCGGCCTCGCCGTCCCCGACCACGCAGGCCACGACCAGATCCGGGTTGTCGAAGGCCGCGCCGTAGGCATGCACCAGCGCGTAGCCGAGTTCACCGCCCTCGTGGATGGAGCCGGGCGTCTGGGCGGCGACATGGCTGGGGATGCCGCCGGGAAAAGAGAACTGCCGGAAGAGCTTTCGCAGCCCTTCGGCGTCCTGCTCGATGCCGGTGTACACCTCGCTGTAGGTGCCCTCGAGGTAGGCGTTGGCGACCAGCGCCGGGCCGCCGTGGCCGGGCCCGGTGACGTAGATGATGCTGGCGTCGCGGTCGCGGATGATCCGGTTGAGGTGCGCGTAGATCAGGTTCAGGCCCGGGGTGGTGCCCCAGTGCCCCAGCAGCCGCGGTTTGACGTGCTCGGGCGAGAGCGGTTCGGTCAGCAGGGGATTGTCCAGCAGGTAGATCTGCCCGACGGACACGTAATTGGCGGCGCGCCAATACGCGTTGATCAGGTCGAGTTCGTCGTCGGCAAGGGGAGCGGTTGTCTGGGTTTCTAGGCTCACTCAGCCGATTGTCCGCGCTTGCGGTGAACGGCGCCCGACGCGGTCGCGATCGCCGACTACTCTTCGCCGCGGGCGCGCGACTCGTAGGCCCTGCGCTGCTCGGCGTCGACGTGGTCGGTGAAGACGTGCTCGCCGCCGAGCGCGCGGTTGAGCCCCTCGGACAGCGCGCGCGGCATGAACTTCTGCGAGGCGATCAGCGCGCCGGCCGTCTTGGTGACCCGCACACGCGGCCTGGGATGCGCCACCAGGTTGACGATCGCCTCGGCGATGTCGGCCGGCTCGGCGTTCTTGATGCCCTTGGCCCCCGACGTGCCGGCGATCAGCTCGGTGTTCACGAACGTCGGCATGACGACCGAGAATTTCACGCCCGTGCTGCGGTATTCGATCCGCGCGGCGTCGGTGAACCCGATCACCGCGTGCTTGCTTGCGCAGTAGGTGGCCGCCCCGGCGATGTAGGTCTCGCCGGCGAGCGAGGCGATGTTGATGACGTGGCCGGATCCGCGGGGCACCATGCGCTGGGCTGCCAGTTTGCTGCCCAGGATCACGCCGTAGACGTTGATGTCGAGGACGCGCCGGGTGACGGCGTCCGGCTCGTCCACGATCCGGCCGAGCGGCATGATGCCGGCGTTGTTGACCAGCACGTCGACCGGGCCGAGCTGGCGCTCGACCTCGTCCAGGAAATCGGAGAACGAGTGCGGGTCGGTGACGTCGAGTTTGCCGTACACGTCCAGGCCGAGCGCGGCGCCGGATTCCTTCACCCGGACCTCGTCGACGTCGCCGATCGCCACCTTGGCACCCAGATTGTGCAACGCGGTGGCGGTGGCCAGCCCGATGCCCCGGGCGCCGCCGGTGATGACGATGACCTTGCCGCGAACCTTCAACCCGACCGATGCCGTGTCTGCCATTTCCCTACCCTCCGAATTCTTGACGGGTGTCAACAGGCGACCCGGTAAGCACAGCACTCGGCGTCGGGCTGCGCAACAACCGTGGATACTGCACCGGTGATCGAGGTGCGCGCGGCGGTCCCCGCCGATGCCGACGAGGTGGCCCGCCTGCACGTGCGGTCGTGGCGGTCGGCGTACCGCGGTCTCGTCGCCGACGAGTACCTGGACAGTCTGACCCCGGAGGCGGTGGTCGATCGGTACGCCTTCGGCCGCGTGGGGTTGCGAATGCCCTCCACCTTGGTCGCCGTCGACGGCCCCGCGATTCGCGGCTTCGCCACCGCGGGCCTGTGTCGCGACGCGGCGTTGCCGAACTTCGGTGAGCTGATGGCTCTTTACGTCGACCCGGCGCACGCGGGTGCGGGGGTGGGCACCCTGTTGCTGGGGGCGGCCCGGTACCGGCTGCGGGCGATCGGCGTGACCGGGGCCGTGTTATGGGTGCTGGACGCCAACGCCCGCGCCCGCCGGTTCTACCAACGAGGCGGCTGGCGGCTCGATGGGGCTTGCCGCACAGAGCATTTCGGTGATGAACCGGCGCGACTGGTGCGTTATCGACTCGAGCCGGTGTAGCGGCGCATCACCAACCCGTCGAGCCCGGAACCCCTTTGAACGGCCCGGTCACCCAGCTGGTGATCCAGCCGCCGTAGAAACCGCCTGGTTGGGGCAGGACGACCTCTCCATTGACCGTGCAGCGGTCGACGTTGGCGGCCATCACCGCGACCGCCCCGGCGATAGCTTCGAATCCCGGCGCCGGACTCAAATAACTCCACGCGGATTTCGGGGCCACGACCCCGCCGGCGAGCAGGTCGTAATAGGTTGCCCTGCCTTTCCATTCACACCACGAGCTCCCGGACGCCCGGCGCAGCGCGCCGTCGGCGAAAGCCTCGCGCGGGAGGTAATAGGTCGGTGGATGACTCGTCTCGAGCACCCGCCAGGCCCGCCGGGTGGAAGCGACGACTTCCCCACCCAACTCGACGGTGATGGGACCGGTGAACGGCTCGACTCTGGGCGGGCGTGGGTAGTCCCACACCGACTCCTGGCCGGGTGCGGAACGTCCGGATTCAAAACGGCTCATGTGGGTTGCCTCGACTCGTCGGTCACTTCGTACCTCCGGCCAGGCTACGACCAATCTAGGGCCAGTATTCGTTCATCGGCTGGGCGAATTTGTCGTTGTTGGTGAGGCGGGGAAGCTGGAGGGAATCTTCGATGGTGCGCAGCAGGCTGTAGTGGTTGTTGTGGCTGGTGGACACCAAATGACCTTGGCGCATACCCGAATTCGGGGACGGGATGACGATCATCGGGATGTGGTTGCCTTCGTTGCCGTTGGTCAGCGACAGGTTGTTGTAATCCTCGTCCCACGTGATGAAGATGGCGCTGCGTTGCGTCTGGAAGGCGGGCGAATTGACGATCGTCGGCAGTACCTGCCGCAGAAACTGGTCGCCGGCCTTGATGTTGTACTGATGCGATGTCAGCTGGCTGCCAACGAAGCGCAGGTTGACCGGTCCTTCCATGTTGTTGTTTTCGTCGGCGGCGAACCACACGAAGTTCGGGGTGGTGTTGGCCGAGGCGAGATCCGTGGCCAGCCGCGTCAACGGCAGCACATGCGCCTCACACCGCGGGGTGTTGGACACGATGTCGTGGAACGCGAGGAACGGTAGTTCGCCCGGGGTGTATGGGCCGCTCGACGTCTTGGCGCACGGGGTGGGCATGGACTGCTCATAGCTGGCCCACGTCTTGTTGTTCGCCTCGACGGAGTCGGCCAGGTTGGGCGCGTCGAAGCAGTTCAGTTCGCAGTTGTAGTTGGCGCCGAAGTCGGATCCGCCGAGGATCGGGTAGTAATTGGGCAGGCTCGGGTGCGTCAGGGCGAAGTAGTTGGCCCCGTAGCCGTACGAGCTGATGAGGCTGTTGATGTACGGCGCATTGGGGCTGCCCACAACGTCTTTCACGCCATGGTTTTCCATGTACACCAGGAACACGTGGTCCAGTGGCTTGACCGTCGAGTTGGGCGGCGTGGGCAGCGGCGGGGCGGGCAGCGGGGCGCCGACGGTGAACGAGAGGTTGTCGGCATACGAGTGGTTGTACGCGCCGCCCGCCCAGTGGGTGTCCTTGAAGAGGACGGTCACCCGCGCGCTGCGCGTGCCGGCCGGGATTGTCCCGGTGGTGCTGCGCTCGAACAGCTCATTCTGGAATTCCCGCTGGAACACGGAGACCGGCCCGATTTTCCCTGTGCCCAGCGGTAATTGGCTGGCGGCCAGGAAATCCACGGTGGCCGACGCCTCGGACAGCTCCAGCCTGTTGCCGCCGAGCCAGCCGCTGAACGTGTACGGCACGGTGCCGGTGTCGATGGCCGCCGCGGCACCACTGAGGTCGACGACCTGGGTGATGGTGGACGACGCCACGTTCCCGCCGCCGAAGTACTGGGCGCCGCCGTCGGGAGGCCCGTGCTGGGCGGACGGAAACGCCAGGAACTTCGGCATGGTCGGCCCGGGCGACCCGAGCGGCGAGGGCAGGCGGACCAGGGTGTTGTATTTGATGACCGTCGGCGTTCCCGTCACGGTCCAGCCGGGCATGGTCACCCCGCTGTATCCCGACAATGACGGGTCACCGAGTTCGGCGCCCGGGTTGACCAACAGGTTCGGACTCATCGGGACCAGGGCGCCCACCTTGGGAGCCGTCAACGTCGAAAGCGCAAGCAGGGCGGTCCCGGCGGCAGCGCCGGCCACACGACCAAGGCGACAAAACATTCAGGCTTCACCTCTGTGATTGGGACGCCGCGCATTTGCTCCGTCGATGGTGAGCTACGCCACGCCGCGCGCCTATGTTCTTGCGCGAATCGATACCCAGCGGTTGCCGTTTGGTGACCGAGTCGGTGAAGCCTTGTCACCGAAATCGTGTACGGCGTTCAGCTGATGGCGAGCCACACCAGGCTGGCGCCGCCGGCCAGCGCGCAGTAAACGGCGAACGGCGTCAGGGTTCGGGTCTGGAAGTACCGCGTCAGGAACCGCACGGCGAGGTAAGCGCACACGAAAGAGGCGATGCTCCCGGCGAGCACCTGGCCGCCGATCCCGGCCGCGCGGGGCCCGAACAGTTCCGGGATCTTGTACACGCCGGCGGCCAGGATGATGGGCGTCGCCAGCAAGAAGGAGAACCGCGCGGCGTCCTCGTGTGACAAGCCGCGCCACAGGCCGGCCACCATGGTGATGCCCGAGCGGCTGATGCCGGGGAGCAGGGCCAGGATTTGCGCGGCGCCGATCAGGACGCCGCGGCGCAGGGGGAGTTGGGCCAGGCGGTTGTCGACGGCCTCGCCGCTGTGCGCGGGCTCTTCCCCGGCGGTTTGGTCGTGGTCGGGCGTGGGGGAGACGCGCCGGCGCAGCACCTCGCCCGCGTAGAGGGCGATGCCGTTGAGCAAAAGGAAGATCGCCGCGGGGACGGGCTTGCCGAGCGTGGTGCGGAACGTCCGCTCCAGCGCCAGCCCCGCCAGCCCGACCGGGATCGTGGCGCCCACGATCAGCCAGGCGAGCCGCTCGTCTGCGGTCTGGATGCGTCGATACCGCAACGACGACGTGAATCCGGCCACGATGCGGAGCCAGTCCCGCCAGAAGAAGACCAGCAACGCGGCCGCGGTGGCCACGTGCAGGCCGACGATGAATGCGAGGTAGGGCGATTCGGGGGCGGAGACGCTCAGGTCCCGGGCCCATCGACCGCCGACCACCGCCGGCACCAACACGGCGTGCCCGAGGCTGGAGACCGGGAACAGCTCGGTGACGCCCTGGAACGCCCCAACCACCACGGCCTCGATGTAGGTCAGGTGCGCGCTCATAGTGGATGCCTCCGTCGGATCGTTTCGCCCATGGCCTCGCCGATCGGCCTGTGACGATAGCCGACGGCGGGTTGGCCCACCCAATCAGCTTGCCCAGTTGGCCTTTTGGGGGGACAACACGGGGCCGGGCCGGATCAGGCACCTGCGGGTACGGTGTGCTGATGTCCGAGGGGTTGCTCGACGCCGTGCGCGTCCTCGACTTGTCGAGCGGCAATGGTGACGCGGTGACGCGCCTGTTCGCCGACCTGGGCGCCGATGTGCTCAAGGTCGAACCGCCGACCGGAAGCCCCGCGCGCGATGCGCCGCCGACGCTCGCCGGTGCGAGCATCCCGTTCGCCGTGCACAACGCCAACAAGCGCAGCGTGGTGCTGGACCCGTTCGACGAGGACGACTGCGGTGTCTTCCTCGACCTCGCCGCGCAGGCCGACATCGTCGTGGACGACGGCTTCTACGGGGAGGCCCCCACATTCGGGACGTCGGTCGAGGAGCTGGCCGCCCAGCATCCGCATCTGGTGGTGCTGTCGATCACCGACTTCGGGGCGACGGGCCCGCGGTCGTTGTGGCGGGCCACCGATCCGGTGCTGTACGCGATGTCCGGTTCGCTGTCGCGATCCGGTCCCACCACCGGGACCCCGGTGTTGCCGCCCGACGGAATCGCGTCGTCCACCGCCGCCGTCCAGGCGGCGTGGGCAACTCTGGTTGCCTACTACAACCGATTGCGTTGCGGCACCGGTGAATTCATCGATTTTTCGCGGTTCGACGCCGTCGTCATGTCGCTCGATCCGGCGTTCGGCGCGCACGGCCAGGTCGCCGCCGGCATCCGCCGCACGGGACAGTGGCGGGGCCGCCCGAAGAACCAGGACGCCTACCCGATCTACCCGTGCCAGGACGGGTACGTCCGGCTGTGCGTGATGGCGCCGCGCCAGTGGCGGGGCTTGCGGCGCTGGCTGGGTGAGCCGGCCGATTTCCAAGACCCGAAGTACGACGTGATCGGCGCGCGCTTCGCCGCGTGGCCGCAGATCAGCGAGTTGGTCCAGGCGCTGTTCGCCGGACAGACCATGAAGGAGCTGGTGACCGAGGGGCAGGCCCACGGCGTGCCGATCGCCGCCGTGCTGACGCCGTCGTGGGTGATGGATTCCGAGCATTTCCAGGCGGTGGATGCGGTCACTGATGCGGAGCTGGTCCCGGGGGTGCGCACCCGCGTGCCGACCGGCTACTTCCTCGTCGACGGCCACCACGCGGGTTTCCGCAGTCCGGCCCCGGCGGCGGGGCAGGACGGGCCGGGCTGGCGCGGAAACCCCGCGGTGGTGCAGTCACCGTCGGGCCGCATCGGCGACTATCCGTTTGCCGGCGTGCGCATCCTGGATCTCGGCATCATCGTGGCGGGTGGAGAGCTGAGCCGCCTGTTCGGCGACCTGGGCGCCGAGGTCATCAAGATTGAAAGCCCCGAATACCCGGACGGGCTGCGGCAGGCCCGCGCCGGCGACGCCATGAGCGAGTCGTTCGCCTGGACGCACCGCAATCACCTGGCGATGGGCCTGGATCTGCGCAGTCCCGCTGGCAAGGAGATCTTCACCCGGCTCGTCGCGGAATCCGACGCCGTCTTCGCCAACTTCAAGCCGGGAACGCTTACCGCGCTTGGCTTTTCCTACGACAACCTGCGCGCGGTGAATCCGCGCATCGTGCTCGCCGAGAGCAGCGCATACGGCGATCGCGGTCCGTGGAGCACGCGCATGGGCTACGGCCCCCTGGTTCGCGCGGCCACCGGCGTGACCCGGCTGTGGACGGGCGACGATCCGGAGGCGCACGATGGCGGCGCCCGGCACCACTTCTACGACGCGACCACGATCTTCCCGGACCACGTGGTGGGACGGATCACCGCGATCGCGGCGCTGGCCGCGCTGATCCACCGCCATCGCTCGGGCGGCGGGTCGCACGTGCACATCTCGCAGGCCGAAGCCGTCGTCAATCAACTCGACACCCTGTACGTCACCCAGGCCGCGCTGGCCGCGGGCGTGCCGCGAATCTCCGATGACACCAGCTTGCACGCCGTCTATCCGTGCGCCGGGGACGACGAATGGTGCGTGATCTCGATCGGCTCCGATGAGGAATGGCGTTGCGCCGCAGGCGTTTTCCATCACCCCGAATGGGCCGACGATCCGCGCTTCGCCACCGGCGAGGCGCGGCTGGCGAACCGGCGCGAGTTGGTCGGTTTGGTGTCGGCGTGGACCCGGACGCGCACCCCGGTGCGGGCAGCCCAACTACTGCAGTCCTCGGGGGTCGCGGCCGGACCGATGAACCGGCCGCCCGACGTGCTGGAGGACCCGCAGCTGGTCGAGCGAAAACTGTATGCCGAGATGCTGCATCCCCTCGTCGAACGCCCGCTGCCCGCGGAGACGGGCCCGGCGCCGTTCCACCACATCCCGCCGGCCCCGCAGCGCCCGGCCCCCGTGCCGGGCCAGGACACCGTCGACGTCTGCCGACGGGTGCTCGGCATGAGCCCTCCGGAGATCGACCGGCTCGCCGCCGAGGGCGTGCTGTTCGGGCCGCCGTGACGCGCGGCGAACGCGCCCCGCGCGACCCGCCGGATCGATAGCCACGCTAAGTTCGACCCATGACCGTCGACCCCAGGACACCGGTGCTGATCGGCTACGGCCAGGTCAACCACCGCGACGAGATCGACCCGGACAAGCGGTCCGTGGAGCCGATGGACCTGATGGCGGCCGCGGCCCGGCAGGCCGCCGATTCGCGGGTGATCGAGGCCGTGGATTCCATCCGCGTGGTGAACATCCTCTCGGCGCAGTACCGGGACCCTGGGCTGCTGCTCGGACAGCGGATCGGCGCGAGCGACTTCACCACCCTCTACAGCCCCGTCGGCGGCAACGTGCCGCAGTCCCTGGTCAACCAGGCATGCCTGGACATCCAGCGGGGCCGTGCCCAGGCGGTGCTGCTCGCCGGCGCCGAGACCTGGCGCACCCGCCGGGGGCTGCGGGCCCAAGGCGGCAAGCTCGAGTGGACGATCCAGGACGACTCGGTGCCGATGGCCGAGGTCAGCGGCGACGACGTCCCGATGGCCGGCGACGCGGAGATCAGGATCCGGCTGGACCGTCCGGCCTATGTCTACCCACTGTTCGAGCAGGCGCTGCGGATCGCCAACGGCGAGCCCGTCGAGCGGCACCGCAGGCGCATCGGCGAGCTGTGGGCCCGCTTCAACGCCGTCGCGGTCGACAATCCACACGCGTGGATCCGCAAGCCGGTGACCGCCGAGGAGATCTGTGAGCCCGGCCCGCAGAACAGGATGATCAGCTGGCCCTACACCAAGCTGATGAACTCCAACAACATGGTCGATCAGGGCGCCGCGCTCGTCTTGACCTCGGTGGAGCAGGCCCGGCGACTGCAGGTCCCCGCGGACCGCTGGATCTACCCGCACGCGGGCACCGACGCGCACGACACCTCGGCCATCGCCGAGCGCGACGAGCTGCATCGTTCTCCGGCCATCCGGATCGCCGGCGGCCGCGCGCTGGAGCTGGCGGGCCTGGGCATCGACGACATCGACTATGTCGACCTGTACTCCTGCTTTCCCTCGGCCGTCCAGGTCGCGGCGGCCGAACTCGGGCTTGCCGTCGACGACCCCGCCCGCCCGCTCACGGTCACCGGGGGGCTGACGTTTGCCGGCGGCCCGTGGAGCAACTACGTGATGCACTCCATCGCCACCATGGCGGAGTTGCTGGTGGCCAACCCCGGGCGACGCGGACTGATCACCGCCAACGGCGGCTACCTGACCAAGCACAGCTTCGGCGTGTACGGCACCGAGCCGCCCACCGAATTCCGTTGGGAAGACGCGCAACCGGCGGTCGACCGCGAGCCGACTTGTGCCGGCCTGATGGAATGGGAAGGCGTCGGCAAGGTGGAGGCGTGGACGACGCCGTTCGACCGCGAGGGACGACCGGAGAAGGCCTTCGTGGCCGTGCGCACGCCCGACGGCTCGCGGACCCTGGCGGTGATTACCGATAGTGCCGCGGCGCAGGCCACGGTGCGGGAAGACATCGGCGGCGCCAAGGTTTCCGTCGCCGCAGACGGCAGCGCCGCGCTGCAATAACCGCCCTCGCCGGGTCTACTGGCGTTTGCTCAGTAACGGTCGCGTAGGTCATGCCGGCTGCCTATTGTTTAGTTTTGAGGTCGGGGGAGGTGAGCCCAGGTGCAGATCCTGGTTACCGACGCCACCGGCGCACTCGGGCGGCTGGTTGCACGGCAGCTGATCGCTGCCGGGCACACGGTCAGCGGCATTGCCGAGCGCCCGCATCCCTGCCTGGATCCCAGCGTCGAATTCGTTTGCGCATCGCTGAGCGACCCCGTCCTGCGTGAGCTCGCCGACGACGCCGACGCGGTGGTTCACCTGGCCCCGGTCGATACGACCGCGCCCGGCAGCTCCGATCTCGAGGGCCTCGCGCACGTGACCGACGTCGCCGCCCGCGCAGGCGCCCGGCTGCTGTTCGTGTCCCAGGCCGCGGGCCGGCCCGAGCTGTACCGGCCGGCCGAGGACCTGGTCGCCACTAGTTGGGGCCCCAGCCTGGTGGTCCGGATCGCCCCGCCGGTCGGCCGCCAGCTCGACTGGATGGTGTGCCGCACCGTGGCCACGCTCCTGCGCACCAAAGTCTCGGCGGAGCCGATGCGGGTGTTGCACGTCGAGGACCTGGTTCGCTTTCTGGTGGCGTCGCTGAACACCGACCGCACGGGTGTGGTGGACCTCGCCTCGCCCGACACCGTCAACGTCGTCACCGCGTGGCGATTGCTGCGGTCCGCCGACCCGAGATCGCGGTTGAACCGGGTGCGCAGCTGGCCGCAGCTCATCCCGGACATGGACATCGCCGGGGTGCAAGAGGATTGGTCGTTCGAGTTCGGCTGGCAGGCGCTCGAAGCGGTCGCCGACACCGCCCGCGGCCTCGTCGGCCGCCAGATCGCCGCCGCGGGCGCCACCGGGCACGGTCGCCAGGTGGCCCTTCCGGTCGAGGTGGTCCCGCGCCCCGGCCCCTCTGGCGACGAGCGCAGCGCGGCGCCCGAGGGCGTCGAGGGCGAATTCGACGACCGGATCGACCCCCGCTTTCCGATCTTCAGTGCGGGCAACCTCGCCGAGGCGCTGCCCGGGCCGCTCACCCCCATCACGCTGGACGTCCAGCTGAACGGACTGCGCACGGCGAATCGGATGCTGGGCCACGTTCTGGCGCTCGGCGGCGTGGTCGGCGACGAGTGGGCAAACCGGGCCATCGCCGTGTTCGGTCACCGGCCCTACGTCGGGGTGTCGGTCAACATGGTCGCCGCCGCGCAGCTGCCCGGCTGGGACCAGGAAGCCGTCGCCCGGGACGCGCTGGTGGGCCGGCCGCATGTGGGGGACCCCCTGCCGTTCGGGGAGCCCGCGCTGGCCGGCGGGGCCCTGGGGTCGATCGCCAAAGCCGTCGTCGCGGGCCGGTCGCTGGCGCTCCTGCGCCATCTCAAGTCCGACACCCGCGCTTACTGCGCGGCCGCCGAAACCGAACACCTCGACGCGGCGCAGCTGGCGTCGCTGCCCGATGCCGGCCTGGAGGTTCGGATCGGCTTGCTTCGTGACCGCATTCATCAGGGCTGGATCCTGACCGCGTTATGGCTGATCGACAGCGGTGTCACCGCGGCAGCGCTGGAGCGGAGCAACGCGGCGCGCGGTGTGCCCGGGGTGGGCATGATCATGGAAAGCAGCATCGTGGCGTCCGAAACGGCCCAGCTGGCCGCCGTGCTGCGGGCCGACCCGCCGCTGTGTGCGCTGGCCCAGGAGGGCAACCTCGCCAGCATCCGCGCGTTGTCTCCCACGACCGCGGCCGCCGTGGACGCGACCGTCGCCCGCATCGCGCATCGCGGGCCCGGTGAGGCGGAGCTGGCCAGCCGAACGTACGCCGACGACCCGACGATGCTGCTGACGGCCGCCGGGGAAGCCGCCGTGGCCGCCGCCGCGTCGACCGAGCCGGCGTCGCCGACGCTGGCCCAGCGGCTCACCACCAACGCCCGCGACTCCCGCGAGCTCGCTCATGACGCCACCCTGCGCTTCACCCATCAGCTTCGAATCACGTTGCGGGAGTTGGGTTCTCGCCGAGCCGCCGCGGACCTTTTCGACGTAGCCGAGGACGTGTACTACCTGACCTGTGACGAGCTGGTCAGCATGCCCGGCGACGCCCGGTTGCGGATCAAACGTCGCCGCGCCGAGCGGGACCGGTTGCAGGCGCAGCGCCCGCCCGAGGTCATCGACGGGGCGTGGGCCCCCGTCGACCAGATCTCCGATTAACCCAGCAGTTCGCGCAGGTACAGCGCGTTGCGCACCGCGTGGCCGCCCAGGTCGTTGTTGAAATACATCCACACGTCTTTGCCGTCGTCGCTCCACGCGATGATTCGCTCCGCCCACTCCCGCAGCTGGTCGTTCGAGTAGGAGCCGGCATAGATCGCGTCCTGATCCGGACCGTGCATGCGCACGTACACCAGATCGGTGGTGGCGCGCGGCACGCACGCCAGTCCGGCGCCGCTCATCACCACGTAGGCGGCGCGGCGCCGTTCCAGCAACTCGTAGACGCCCTCGTGGTTCCAGGACGGGTGGCGCAGCTCGACGGCCACCCGGATCGACTCCGGCACGGCCTCCAGAAAGGCGTCCAGGCGCGCGTCGTCGCGCTGCTGCTCGGGGTGCAGCTGCACGAGTAGCACCCCGCGGCGATCACCGAGCAATTCCCAACAACGCTCGAAGCGCTCGATCCACGTGCCGGACGACGCCAGGCGACGGTAGTGCGTCAGTCCTCGATGCGCCTTGACGGACATCTTGAAGCCGTCCGGCAGCTTGTCGCGCCATCCCGCGAAGGTCGTATCCTTCGGCCACCGATAGAAGCTCGCGTTCAGCTCGACGGTATCGAACACCTCGACGTAGCGCGCCAGCCGGCGCGCGGCGGGCAGGCCCGGCGGGTACAGCACGTCCGCCCAATGGTTGTACGACCACCCGGAGGTACCGATGCGGACGGTCAACCGGTCACCTGCCGACGCACGCCGTCGTCCAGCGACACCCTGATGAGCGCGGCGGCGAGCCTCGCATTGGCCTGCGGCGCAAGGGCTCCCAGCCTTGCCGGTTGTGCGGGCAGACCCAGTTGCTTGGCCGCGGCGGTGGCGCGGTCGTCGAAATACGGCCGCAGCCAGGTCCAGACGTCCTGCACCTCGCGCAAGAAGATGTCGGCGCCGGTGTCCCCAATTCCCTTGAACTGCTTGAGCAATCGTTTCGCCGAGGGGGCGTCGTGTTGGCTGCGTTCGGCCAGCGCGCGCAGATCGCCGGAATATTCGTCGCGCACGCGCTGGGCCATGTCGGTGAGCCGGGTGGCCGAACTTTCGTCGTAGCGCACGTAGTGGGCCCGGCCGAAGGCGTCGATCATGGTCTGCCGGTCGGCGTCCAGCACGGCCGCGGGGGTGCGCAGACCCGCCTCGAACAGCTCCCGCCCGGCCGCCATGGCGATGGCGGCATCGATCGGCTTACTGGCCAGCATGCACACCACCAGCAGCTGAAATAACGGCATCGGCTTGTCGCCGAGCTTGATTCGCGCCTCGGCCGCGTAGGTGGTGCCGGCGACGTCGAGCAGTCGTCGCACCAGTCGCTCGCGGTTCGGCATACCCGACCACGTACCCGCACCGGGTGTCAGCAAACCGCGCCGGTCACTTGGCGGGCAGGCTGCGCGCGTAGCCGACGCCGCGCGTCACCCAGCTCTGCAGCTGGCGTTTGGTGCGCACGCCTGCGGCGTCCACCCGCACCCAGCCGCGGACGTCGCGGCCTGCCATCACCATGGGGCTGACGTGGTCTCGCTGCAGCACTTTGTCGAGGTCGTCCTTCGGGACCCTGACCAGCAGACCGCCCTGGCCGCTGACCGCCACGGACATGTTGCCGTTGACCAGGAACGCAAGGCCGCCGAACATGCGCTTCTCCTCGATGCCGTGCTCGGAGGCCACGAGCTCGCGGATTTCGTTCGCCAGGTCTTCGTCGTAGGCCATGCGGCGCGTCAGTCCAGATCCACCCGAATGGTCAGCAAGTCGCTGCCCATCAGGCGCACCACCGCGCTGTTGAGCCGCGGCAGGTCACCCAGCCGGCGCAGGGGGTCGTCGTCGGGCAGTAGATGCGCTGTGCCGCTGCGCCATTGGCCGCCGATGCGCACCCGAACGGCGGGATTGGCCTTGATGTTGCGGACGTAGTCGGAGTGTTCGCCGTGTTCGGAGACCATCCAGAACTGATTGCCGACCAGGCGCCCGCCGACGGCGGTGCGCCGCGGCCTGCCGCTCTTGCGGCCGGTGGTTTCCAAGCTGATTCCGGGCATTTGTCGGCCCACCGGGTTGACGAGCAACCGCTGCACGCGGTGGACCACTTGGCGTTTGAGACTCACGGGTCCATTCAACGCCGAGCGTGCCGCCGCTGTCACCGTGCAACGAAACAGCCGCCCCCTTTCGGGGGCGGCTGCACGTCGTTAGCTACCGGACTTTAACGCGGAGAGCCGACGTTTCCGCCGACGCTGCCGCCGGCGTTGGCACCGCCGACGGGCGTGTACGCCTGGAACCCGGTAGACGTCTGGACGCCCCACTGACCGAGGTCAGGGTTGAACACGACCGGAAGCTGGGCTCCGTCCGGGTCACCCACTGGCGGGACCCAGGTGGCCGGTAGGCCGTAGCGGCCCGGGTCGTTGTAGTGCCCCGGCGGCGGGAAGTTGTCGTGTCCCGGGGGAAGCGGGCTGCCAGGCGCGTTGCAGTTCACGCCCGGCGCGCCGGGGTTACAGATCGGCTGTCCCGGCACATGCTGGCCCGGCAGGTCATCCCGGTCGCCGCCCGGGACGTTCGGACCCGGAATGCCCGGATTCGGCACATTCGGGCCATCCGGGCCGGCTTGTGCGATGCCGGCGCCGATGCCGAGCGCCGCGGACGTAATGGTTCCGGCCATGATTGTGCCGGCTGTGATTTTGCTCAGATTCATCAGTGAACCCCCTTGTCGAGCAGTTTGGCTGCCTGAACAGCAGCTGAACCAATTGACTTGGTGATTCGCTCACCCCACCGCCCTCATCGGGCAGTCGAACCTCCAACCCCGCAGATACCCGGGTGTCGGACGTCGAAAACCTCTTCGCCGTATTTGCTGGCCTCACGCAGGCCGGGGGGCGGGAACGCCGACGGCGCGCAACACCCATTCACGCGGGACCGAGAAACTCAGCGACCGACGGGGGAGGGTGGTCAGCACCGGCTCCGGAATCGCCGTCTTGTAGTGCAGCGACAGCTGACCCGTGAAGGCGGGATCGACCTGGGCGACGTCGACGTTGACCGCTATTCCGGTCGACGAGATCTCGGCTCCAACCGGGCCCTCCTGCGGAGCATCCCAGCGCTGGTCGATGGCCCGCCCGGCGAGCTTGGGCACCGTGGACAGCGTGCCGAGCACCCGCTGGGAGGTGAGCACGAGGGAGCCGACGTAACTGCGGACGCTGCCCTTGGAAACGAGCCCCGGCACCGAGCCGCCGAACCGGAAGGTGACGGGGACGTATTCGGCCAGCAGGAGGATCCCCTCCGGTTCGACCTCTGCTCTCATGTCGGCGGGAAGGTTGCCAATGCGTAGCAACCTTCGCAAGATCACGGCCATTCACGGACCTTAACGCGGTTGGCCGGGATGCGCGCGAGTTTGCTGCGCATCCCGGCCAAGCTCAGCTCAAGCGGCGACCGTCGCGGTCTGCGCGACCGGTTCCAGCGCCTGAGCAACGATGTCGGCGACATCGGTCACCGGCCGCACGTTGAGCGCGCCGAGCACCTCGGCCGGCACGTCATCCAGATCCGGCTCGTTGCGCGACGGGATGAAGACGGTCGAGAGGCCGGCCCGCTGGGCCGCCAGCAACTTCTGCTTCACGCCGCCGATCGGCAACACCCGGCCGTTCAGCGTGACCTCGCCGGTCATGCCGACATCTGAGCGGACCTGCCGTCCGGTGGCCATCGACACCAGGGCGGTCACCATGGTGACGCCGGCCGACGGGCCGTCCTTGGGCACCGCGCCGGCGGGCACGTGGACGTGAATGCGCCGGTCCAGGGCCTTGGGGTCGACGCCCAGCTCGGTGGCGTGGGAGCGCACGTAGGACAGCGCGATCTGCGCCGACTCCTTCATCACGTCACCCAACTGACCGGTGAGCTGCAAGCCCGCCTCGCCGTCCGTTGCGCCGGCTTCGATGTAGAGCACGTCGCCGCCCAGGCCCGTGACGGCCAGGCCGGTGGCCACGCCCGGCACGGCCGTGCGTTCGGCCGATTCCGGGGTGAACCGCGGACGACCCAGGTAGTCGACCAGATCCGGCTCGTCGATCGTGATCGGCTCGGGGGCCTCGGCCAGCTTGGTGGTCACCTTGCGGAGTGCCTTGGCCAGCAGCCGCTCGAACTGCCGCACGCCGGGCTCCCGCGTGTAATCGGCGGCGATCTTGCGCAACGCGGCGTCGGTCAGCGTCACCTCGTCCTCGGTCAGCGCCGCCCGCTCCCGCTGCCGTGGCAGCAGGTAGTCCCGCGCGATGGCGACCTTGTCGTCCTCGGTGTAGCCGTCGATCTGCACCAGCTCCATGCGGTCCAGCAGGGCCGACGGGATGTTCTCGATCACGTTGGCGGTGGCCAGGAACACCACATCGGACAGGTCCAGGTCCAGATCCAGGTAGTGGTCGCGGAACGTGTGGTTCTGCGCCGGGTCGAGCACCTCGAGCAGCGCAGCGCTCGGGTCGCCCCGATAGTCGGATCCGACCTTGTCGATTTCGTCCAGCAGCACAACGGGATTCATGGTCCCGGCCTCGCCGATCGCCCGCACGATCCGGCCCGGCAGCGCGCCCACATAGGTGCGGCGGTGTCCGCGGATCTCGGCCTCGTCGCGCACACCGCCCAGGGCGACGCGCACGAACTTGCGGCCCAGCGCCCTGGCGACGCTCTCGCCCAGCGACGTCTTGCCGACGCCGGGGGGACCGGCCAGCACCATCACCGCGCCGGAGCCGCGGCCGCCGACCACCTGCAGCCCGCGCTGAGCGCGGCGGGCCCGCACGGCCAGGTACTCGACGATGCGGTCTTTGACGTCGTCCAGCCCGTGGTGGTCGGCGTCCAGAACGCCGCGCGCGGCCTTCAGATCCGTCGAGTCCTCGGTCCTGACGTTCCAGGGCAGGTCGAGCACGGTGTCCAGCCAGGTGCGGATCCAGCCGCTCTCCGGGCTCTGGTCGCTTGACCGTTCCAGCTTGCCGACCTCACGCAGCGCGGCCTCCCGCACCTTCTCGGGCAACTCCGCGGCCTCGACACGCGCCCGGTAGTCATCGGAGCCGTCGGGCTCGCCTTCCCCGAGTTCCTTGCGGATGGCCGCCAGCTGCTGGCGCAGCAGGAACTCCTTCTGCGTTTTCTCCATGCCCTCGCGCACGTCCTCGGCGATCTTGTCGTTGACCTCGACCTCCGCCAGGTGGGCGCTGGTCCAGTCGATCAGGACCCGCAACCGCTCGGCGACGTCGACGGTCTCGACCAGCTGCCGCTTCTGCTCGCTGGACAGGTAGGACGCGTACCCGGAGGTGTCCGCCAGGGCCGACGGGTCGGTCAGCCGGTTGACGTAGTCGATGATCTCCCAGGCCTCGCGCCGCTGCAGCATGGCCAGCAGCAGCTTCTTGTACTCCGCTGTCAGCGCCTTGATCTCGTCCGTCGTCTCCGCCTCGGGGACCTCGGTCACCTCGACCCACAGCGCCGCGCCGGGCCCGGACGCTCCGGTCCCGATCTGCGCCCTGCGTTCGCCGCGGACCACGGCCGCGGTGCCCCCGCCCGCGATGCGGCCGACCTGCAGGATCTTCGCGATCACACCGTGCGACGGGTAGCGGTCGTCGAGCCGGGGCGCGATCAGCAGCTGCCCCGATTCGCTCGCCTGAGCGGCGTCGATCGCCGCGCGCGCGGTGTCGTCGAGCGCGATCGGCACGACCATTCCGGGCAACACGATGGTGTCAGTGACGAACAGCACCGGCACCGATTTGGCTTCAGCCATCAATCCTCCAAAATCTGAGTCTGATGCGCTCAACCCAGCCCGGTGCCGGTTTGTTCCCGGGCGTGGTTTCGCCACGAGCGTGCGGCTGGCCGCACGCTCGAAGTCCAACGTGCGGCCCGCCGCACGTTCGGGACGCGGGTGCGCGCCGCCGTTACGCTGGCGGCGAAATGGGCCCGAACCGCCGCAACTGGGTCACGTGCTGCGGCGAAAGCTCTTCGAGGCAGGTGACACCGAGAAGCCCCATCGTCCGGATGATCCCGCTCTGGAGGATCTCGATGGCGCGGGTCACACCCGCCTCGCCACCGGCCATCAGCCCGTACAGGTAGGCGCGCCCGATCAGCGTGCACCGCGCACCCAGCGCGATCGCCGCGACGATGTCGGCGCCCGACATGATGCCGGTGTCGACCAGGATCTCGGTGTGCTTGCCCAGCTCACGGGCCACGGTGGGCAGCAGGTGAAAGGGTACCGGGGCCCGATCCAGTTGCCGCCCCCCATGATTCGACAAGACGAGGCCGTCGACGCCGCGATCGACGACGGCGCGGGCGTCCTCGAGCGTCTGGATGCCCTTGACCACCAACTTGCCCGGCCACTGAGCCTTGATCCACTCGAGGTCGTCGAAGGTCAGGCTGGGGTCGAACATCGTGCTGAGGTACTCGCCGACGGTGCCCGACCAGCGATCCAGCGATGCGAAGGACAGCGGCTCGGTGGTCAGCAGGTCGAACCACCACTTCGGGTGCGGCACCGCGTCCAGCACGGTGCGCAGCGTCAGCGTCGGCGGGATCGTCATTCCGTTGCGGTTGTCACGTAGCCGCGCGCCCGCGACCGGGACGTCGACGGTGGCCAGCAGGGTGTCGAACCCCGCGTCGGCCGCGCGCTTCACCAGCGCCATCGAGCGGTCGCGGTCGCGCCACATGTAAAGCTGAAACCACTTGCGCCCCTGGGGAACAGCGGTCACCAGGTCTTCGATCGC
>NZ_LZIX01000206.1:0-16933 GCF_001666955.1 Mycobacterium sp. E735
CACCGGCTCGGTGATCGGCAGCAACGCGGCGCACATCGCCGTCGCGGTGGACGAGGCCGCCGAGACGTTCGTGGCCATCGCCGCCATCGACAACCTGGTCAAGGGCACCGGCGGCGCGGCCGTGCAGGCGATGAACTTGGCGCTGGGTTGGCCGGAGGCGCAAGGCCTTTCGGTGGTCGGGGTCGCGCCGTGACCCACACAGCCGAGGCGCGCTTGGTGCGCGAACAGGGCGTCACCGCGCCGGCCGGGTTCCGGGCCGCGGGGATCGCCGCCGGCATCAAGGCGTCGGGCAACCGCGACCTGGCCCTGGTCTTCAACGAGGGACCCGACTACGCGGCCGCCGGCGTGTTCACCCGCAACAAGGTCAAGGCCGCGCCGGTGCTGTGGACCCAGCAGGCGCTGACCACCGGCGCCTTGCGCGCGGTGATCCTCAACTCCGGCGGCGCCAACGCCTGCACCGGCCCGGGCGGCTTCCAGGACACCCATGCCACCGCCGAGGCGGTCGCGGCCGCATTGTCGGACTGGGGAACCGAGACCGGGGCCATCGAGGTCGCGGTGTGCTCCACCGGGCTGATCGGTGACCGGTTGCCGATGGACAAGGTGCTGGCCGGGGTCCGGGCGATCGTGCAGGACATGGCCGGCGGGCTGAGCGGCGGCGACGAGGCCGCGCGCGCGATCATGACCACCGACACCGTGCCGAAACAGGTTGCGCTGCACCACGCCGGCAACTGGACCGTCGGCGGGATGGCCAAGGGCGCCGGCATGCTGGCGCCGTCGCTGGCCACCATGCTCTGCGTGCTCACCACCGACGCGGCCGTCGAGCCGGCCGCGCTCGACCGGGCGCTGCGCCGGGCCACCGCGCGCACCTTCGACCGGCTGGACATCGACGGCAGCTGTTCGACCAACGACACCGTGCTGCTGCTGGCGTCCGGGGCCAGCGAAATCGCCCCGACCCAGGCCGATCTGGACGACGCCGTGCTGCGCGTGTGCGACGACCTGTGCGCGCAGCTGCAGGCCGACGCCGAGGGCGTCACCAAACGCGTCACCGTGACCGTGACCGGGGCCGCCGCCGAGGACGACGCGCTGACCGCCGCGCGGGTGATCGCCCGCGACAGCCTGGTCAAGACCGCGGTCTTCGGGTCCGACCCCAACTGGGGCCGGGTGCTGGCCGCCGTCGGCATGGCGCCGGTGACGCTGGATCCGGATCGAATCACCGTGTCGTTCAATGGATTTGCCGTGTGCGTCGACGGGGTCGGGGCGCCGGGCGCGCGCGAGGTGGACCTGTCCGGCGCCGACATCGACATCACCGTCGACCTGGGGGTGGGCGACGGCACCGCCGCCGTCCGCACCACCGACCTCTCGCACGCCTACGTCGAAGAGAACTCGGCCTACAGCTCATGACGGTCAACACTCACGAGTTGTCCACCGCCGTCAAGGCCCAGGTGCTGGCCGAGGCGCTGCCCTGGCTCAAGCAGCTGTACGGCAAGGTCGTCGTCATCAAGTACGGCGGCAACGCCATGACCGACGACACGCTGCGGCACGCGTTCGCCGCCGACATGGCCTTCCTGCGCAACTGCGGCATCCTGCCCGTCGTCGTGCACGGCGGCGGCCCGCAGATCACCGCCATGCTGCGCCGCCTCGGGATCGAAGGCGACTTCAAGGGCGGATTCCGGGTCACCACACCGGAAGTGCTCGACGTGGCGCGGATGGTGCTGTTCGGCCAGGTGGGCCGCGAACTGGTCAACCTGATCAACGCGCACGGGCCGTACGCCGTCGGCATCACCGGGGAGGACGCGCAGCTGTTCACCGCCGTGCGGCGCAGCGTCACCGTGGACGGAGTGGCCACCGACATCGGGCTGGTGGGCGACGTCGAGCGGGTCAACACCGCCGCGGTGCTGGATCTGATTACGGCGGGCCGCATTCCGGTGGTGTCGACGCTGGCCCCGGACGCCGAGGGTGTGGTGCACAACATCAACGCCGACACCGCGGCGGCGGCCCTCGCGGAGGCCCTGCGCGCCGAAAAGCTGTTGATGCTCACCGACGTCGAGGGCCTCTACACCAGCTGGCCCGATCGCGGTTCGTTGGTCAGCGAGATCGACACGGCCACACTCTCGCAACTGCTCCCCACGCTGGAGGCGGGCATGATCCCCAAGGTCGAGGCGTGCCTGCGGGCCGTCACGGCGGGCGTGCCGAGCGCGCACGTCATCGACGGGCGGGTCGAACACTGTGTGCTGGTGGAGCTTTTCACGGACGCGGGCACCGGCACCAAGGTCGTGAGCGCGTGACTTCGCCGGCGACGATGCGGAACGCAGTGACGGGGAGGAGCGGCGTATTACTGAAGGGGATGTGATGCAGCAGCGCTGGGAAGCCGTGATGATGAACAACTACGGCACCCCGCCGCTGGCATTGGCCAGCGGTGACGGCGCCGTTGTCACCGACGTGGACGGCAACACCTACCTGGATCTGCTCGGGGGCATCGCCGTCAACGTCCTGGGCCATCGCCACCCCGCGGTCATCGACGCCGTCACACACCAGATGGCGACGCTCGGCCACACCTCCAACCTCTACGCGAGCGAACCGGGCGTCGCGCTGGCCGAGGAGCTGGTGAACCTGCTGGGCGCCTCCGACGAAACCGGGGCGCCGACGCGGGTGTTCTTCTGCAATTCGGGGACCGAGGCCAACGAGGTGGCGTTCAAGCTGTCGCGGCTGACCGGACGCACGAAACTGGTTGCGGCGCAAGGCGGTTTCCACGGCCGCACCATGGGCTCGCTGGCGCTGACCGGTCAGCCGAGCAAGCAGGCGCCGTTCGAGCCACTGCCGGGATACGTCACGCACGTGCCCTACGGGGACGCCGACGCGCTGGCCGCCGCGGTCGACGACGCCACCGCCGCGGTCTTCCTCGAGCCGATCATGGGGGAGGGCGGCGTCGTCGTCCCGCCCGAGGGCTACCTGACCGCCGCCCGCGACATCACCTCGCGGCATGGCGCGCTGCTGGTGCTCGACGAGGTGCAGACCGGAATGGGCCGCACCGGAGCCTTTTTCGCCCACCAGCACGAAGGCATCACACCCGACGTCGTCACCATGGCCAAAGGGCTCGGCGGCGGCCTGCCGATCGGCGCCTGCCTGGCCGTCGGGCCGGCCGCCGAGCTGATGACCCCCGGCCTGCACGGCAGCACCTTCGGCGGCAATCCGATCTGCGCGGCTGCGGCGCGGGCGGTGCTGCGGGTGATCGCGGACGAGGACCTGACCCGGCACGCCGAGGTGCTGGGCAAGTCGGTGCGACACGGCATCGAATCGCTGAATCACCCGCTGGTCGACCACGTCCGCGGCCGTGGGTTGCTGCAGGGCATCGTGCTGACCGCGTCGCGGGCAAAGGAGGCCGAAAGCGCCGCGCGCGCGGCCGGGTTCCTGGTCAACGCCGCCGCGCCCGACGTCATCCGGCTGGCGCCGCCCCTGATCGTCACCGAATCCCAGCTCGACGGCTTCGTCGCGGCCCTGCCGGGCATCCTGGACAGGGCCGCGGCATGACGCCGCGCCATTTCCTGCGCGACGACGACCTGTCCCCCCAGGAGCAGGCCGAGGTGCTGCAGCTGGCCGCCGAACTCAAGAAGGACCCGTTCGGCTGGCGCCCGCTGGAGGGGCCGCGCGGCGTCGCGGTGCTCTTCGACAAGAACTCCACCCGCACCCGGTTCTCCTTCGAAGTGGGCATCGCCCAGCTCGGCGGGCACGCCGTCGTCGTCGACGCCCGCAGCACCCAGCTGGGCCGCGACGAGACGCTGGGCGACACCGCGCGGGTGCTGTCCCGCTACGTCGAGGCCATCGTGTGGCGGACCTTCGAACAGGGCCGGCTCGAGGCCATGGCCGAGGCGGCGACGGTACCGGTGGTCAACGCGCTCTCCGACGACTTCCATCCCTGCCAGGTGCTCGCCGACCTGCAGACCATCACCGAACACAAGGGATCGCTCGCGGGACTGCGGATGTCCTACCTCGGCGACGGCGCCAACAACATGGCCCACTCGCTGCTGCTGGGCGGGGTGACCGCAGGCGTGCACGTCACGATCGCCGCGCCGGACGGCTTCGCCCCCGCCCCGGCCTTCGTCGCGGCCGCGACCCAACGCGCCGAATCCACCGGCGCCTCGGTCACCCTCACCGCCGACGCCGACGCGGCCGCGCGCGGCGCCGACGTCCTGGTGACCGACACCTGGACGTCGATGGGGCAGGAGGACGACGGGCTCGACCGCCTCACACCGTTCCGGCCGTTCCAGGTCAACGAGCGGCTGCTGGACCTCGCCGACCCGGAAGCCATTGTGCTGCATTGCCTTCCGGCCCACCGCGGTGACGAGATCACCGACGCCGTGATGGACGGGCCGGCCAGCGTGGTGTGGGACGAGGCCGAGAACCGGCTGCACGCCCAGAAGGCGCTGCTGGTGTGGCTGCTGGAGCGGGCGCAATGACCCGCTCGAAGGCCACCGCCGAAATCACCCGGGCCGGCCGGCAGGACCGCATCGTCGCGATCCTGTCGTCGGCGTCGATCAGCAGCCAGAGCGAGCTGGCGGCCCGGCTGGCCGACGAGGGCATCGAGGTCACCCAGGCCACGCTGTCACGCGACCTCGAGGAGCTGGGCGCGGTGAAGCTGCGCGGCGCCGACGGCGGCGTCGGGGTCTACATCGTTCCCGAGGACGGCAGCCCGGTGCGCGGGGTGTCCGGCGGCACCGCGCGGCTGTCCCGGCTGCTGAGCGAGCTGCTGGTGTCGGCCGACGCCAGCGCCAACCTTGCGGTGCTGCGCACCCCGCCGGGCGGCGCCAACTATTTGGCCAGCGCGATCGACCGCGCGGCGCTACCGTACGTCGTCGGCACCATCGCCGGTGACGACACCGTCTTCGTGGCCGCCCGAGAGCCGATGACCGGCGCCGAGCTGGCCCGCACCCTGGAAGAGCTCACCTAAAACTAAGGAGATTGGTTCATGTCAGATCGCGTCATCCTGGCGTATTCCGGCGGGCTGGACACGTCGGTCGCGATCAGCTGGATCGGCAAGGAGACCGGCCGCGAGGTGGTGGCCGTGGCGATCGACCTCGGCCAGGGCGGCGAGGACATGGAGGTCGTCCGCCAGCGCGCCCTGGACTGCGGCGCGGTGGAGGCCGTCGTCGTCGACGCCCGGGACGAGTTCGCCGAGGGCTACTGCCTGCCCACCATCCTGAGCAATGCGCTCTACATGGACCGCTACCCGCTGGTGTCGGCCATCAGCCGACCGCTGATCGCCAAGCACCTGGTGGCGGCCGCCCGCGAGCACGGCGGCACCACCGTCGCGCACGGCTGCACCGGCAAGGGCAACGACCAGGTCCGGTTCGAGGTCGGATTCGCTTCGCTGGCACCGGATTTGGAGGTGCTGGCGCCCGTCCGCGACTACGCGTGGACCCGGGAGAAGGCGATCGCGTTCGCCGAGGAGAACGCCATCCCGATCAACGTGACCAAGCGCTCGCCGTTTTCCATCGACCAGAACGTGTGGGGCCGCGCCGTGGAAACCGGCTTCCTGGAACACCTTTGGAACGCGCCCACCAAGGACATCTACGCCTACACCGAAGATCCCACGATCAACTGGAACACGCCCGACGAGGTGATCGTCGGGTTCGAGCGCGGGGTCCCGGTGTCCATCGACGGCAAACCGGTGTCGGTGCTGGCCGCCATCGAGGAGCTCAACCGCCGCGCCGGCTGCCAGGGGGTGGGTCGGCTCGACGTGGTCGAGGACCGGCTCGTGGGCATCAAGAGCCGCGAGATCTACGAGGCTCCCGGCGCGATGGTGCTGATCACCGCGCACACCGAGCTCGAGCACGTCACGCTGGAACGCGAACTGGGCCGGTTCAAGCGGCACACCGACCAGCGCTGGGCCGAGCTGGTCTACGACGGACTTTGGTACTCGCCACTGAAGACCGCGCTGGAAGCCTTCGTCGAAAAGACCCAGGAGCACGTCACGGGCGAGATCCGAATGGTGTTGCACGGCGGGCACATCGCCGTCAACGGCCGGCGCAGCGCGCAGTCGCTCTACGACTTCAACCTGGCCACCTACGACGAGGGCGACTCCTTCGACCAGTCGGCCGCCAAGGGCTTCGTCTACGTGCACGGGCTGTCGTCGAAGATCGCGTCCCGGCGGGACCTGGCGGCCGACGAAGCGTGAGCACGCGCGAGGGCTCGCTGTGGGGCGGCCGGTTCGCCGACGGCCCGTCGGACGCGCTGGCCGCCCTGAGCAAGTCCACTCACTTCGACTGGGTGCTGGCCCCCTACGACATCGTCGCCTCGCGCGCCCACACCGTGATCCTGTTCCACGCCGGGCTGCTCACCGAAGAGCAGCGCGACGGGCTGCTGGCCGGGTTGGACAGCCTGGCCGAGGACGTGGCCGACGGCAGCTTCACCCCGCTGGTGACCGACGAGGACGTGCACGCCGCGCTGGAGCGCGGGCTGATCGACCGCGTCGGCCCCGACCTGGGCGGCCGGCTGCGGGCCGGGCGGTCGCGCAACGACCAGGTGGCCACGCTGTTCCGGATGTGGCTGCGCGACGCGGTGCGCCGGGTCGCCGACGCAGCGCTGGAGGTGGTGGCCGCGCTCGCCGCCCAGGCCGCCGCGCACCCGACGGCGATCATGCCGGGCAAGACGCACCTGCAGTCCGCCCAGCCGGTCCTGCTGGCCCACCACCTGCTCGCCCACGCGCACCCGCTGCTGCGCGACGTCGACCGCATCGTGGACTTCGACAAGCGGGCCGCGGTGTCCCCGTACGGCTCCGGGGCGCTGGCCGGCTCGTCGCTGGGGTTGGACCCGGACGCGATCGCCGCCAAGCTGGGTTTTGCGGAGGCCGCGGACAACTCCATCGACGCGACCGCGGCCCGGGATTTCGCCGCCGAGGCCGCGTTCGTGTTCGCGATGATCGCGGTGGACCTGTCGCGGCTGGCCGAGGACATCATCCTGTGGAGCTCGACGGAGTTCGGCTACGTCCGGCTGCACGATTCGTGGTCCACCGGCAGCTCGATCATGCCGCAGAAGAAGAACCCCGACATCGCCGAGCTGGCCCGCGGGAAGTCCGGGCGGCTGATCGGCAACCTGGCCGGGCTGCTGGCGACGCTGAAGGCGCAGCCGCTGGCCTACAACCGTGACCTGCAGGAGGACAAGGAGCCGGTCTTCGACTCGGTGGCCCAGCTGGAGCTGGTGCTGCCGGCGATGGCGGGCCTGGTGGCCAGCCTGACGTTCGACGTCGAGCGGATGGCGGCGCTGGCCCCGGCCGGGTACACGCTGGCCACCGACATCGCCGAATGGCTGGTGCGCCGGGGCGTGCCGTTCCGGTCCGCACACGAGGCCGCCGGGGCCGCCGTGCGCGCGGCCGAGGGGCGCGCCGTCGGGCTCGACGAGCTCACCGACGACGAATTGGCCGCCATCAGCCCCGAGCTGACGCCCGAGGTGCGCGAGGTGTTGACGATCGAGGGCTCGGTGTCCTCGCGCGACCGGCGGGGTGGGACCGCCCCCGCCCGGGTCGCCGAGCAGCTCGAAGCCGTCCTGGCCGAGTGTGAGCAGCTCAGAGCGCGGCTCGGCGGCGGGGCATGAGATGACGTCGATTTACGCGCCGGTAAATTTGAACCGGACTAGAATTCCCGCTCAAGCGATGCGGCTGAACCTGTCGGGCCAGAACTTCGTCACCAAGGGGTGGGACCAATGAGCGTCGTTGCCGGCGTATTCGGTGCCTTGCCGCCGTATCGCTACTCCCAGCGCGAGCTCACGGACTTCTTCGTCAGCATCCCCGAATTCGAGGGCTACGAGGACATCGTCCGGCAGTTGCACGCCAGCGCCAAGGTCAACAGCCGCCACCTGGTGCTGCCGCTGGAGCGCTATCCCGCGCTGACCGACTTCGGCCAGGCGAACCGCATCTTCATCGAAAACGCCGTCGACCTCGGCTGCGAGGCCCTCTCGGGCGCCCTCGACGAGGCCGGCATGCGGCCGCAGGACCTGGACGTGTTGATCACGACGACGGTCACCGGCCTCGCGGTGCCGTCCCTGGACGCCCGGATCGCCGGGCGGCTGGGCCTGCGCGACGACGTGCGCCGCGTGCCGCTGTTCGGCCTCGGTTGTGTGGCCGGCGCCGCGGGCGTGGCCCGGCTGCACGACTACCTGCGCGGGGCGCCCGACGCCGCCGCGGCCCTGATCTCGGTCGAGCTCTGCTCCCTGACCTATCCGGGATACAAGCCGTCGCTGCCCGGCCTGGTCGGCAGCGCGCTGTTCGCCGACGGGGCGGGCGCGGTGGTCGGCGTCGGCGAGCGGCGCGCGGAAAAGGTGGCCGCGGGCGGGCCCAGCATCCTGGACTCGCGCAGCACGCTCTACCCCGATTCGCTGCGCACCATGGGCTACGACGTCGGCGCGGCCGGGTTCGAGCTGGTCCTGGCCAAGGACCTGGCCGAGGTGGTCGAGGAGCACATCGAGCAGGACGTCACCGGCTTCCTCGGCGCCCACGGGCTGACGACGACCGACATCGGCGCCTGGGTCAGCCATCCCGGCGGCCCGAAGATCATCGACGCCATCAACGCGAGCCTGAGCCTTCCACCCGACGCGCTTGAACTGACCTGGCGCTCGCTGGGTGAGATCGGCAATCTTTCGTCGGCCTCGGTGCTGCACGTGCTGCGGGACACGCTGGCCAAGCCGCCGCCCAGCGGGAGCCCCGGCCTGATGATCGCGATGGGTCCGGGATTCTGCTCCGAACTCGTGTTGCTGCGCTGGCACTGAACTAAGGCGTTGCTTCCTGTGCCCCCCACACCTTCAGTGCTGTCATGACCGCCGACCCCGAGGAGCTCGTTAAGGCCCTCCGCGCCTCGCTCAAGGAAAACGAGCGGCTGAAGCGCGAGGCCCGCGAATACCTCGCCGCGGCAACCGAACCCGTGGCGGTGGTGGGGATGGGTTGCCGGTACCCGGGTGGGGTGGATTCGCCGGAGGCCCTGTGGCGGATGGTGGCCGAGGGCCGCGATGTGGTCTCGGACTTCCCGGCCGACCGCGGCTGGAACCTGGTTGGCCTGTTCGATCCCGACCCCGACGCGGTGGGCAAGTCCTATGCCCGCTGCGGCGGCTTCCTGGCCGACGTGGCCGACTTCGACGCCGCGTTCTTCGGCATCGCGCCCAGCGAGGCGCTCGCGATGGACCCGCAGCAACGGCTGTTGCTGGAGGTGTCCTGGGAGGCGTTGGAGCGGGCCGGGATTGACCCCGTCACCCTGCGCGGTTCGGCCACCGGCGTGTTCGCCGGCATCTTCCACGGCTCGTACGGCGGCCAGGGCAGGGTGCCGGGCCACCTGGAGCGCTACGGGCTGCGCGGTTCGACGCTGAGCGTGGCATCGGGCCGGGTTGCCTACGAACTGGGCCTGGAGGGCCCGGCCATTTCCGTCGACACGGCCTGCTCGTCGTCGTTGGTGGCCATGCACCTGGCGGCGCGATCGCTGCGGGCCGGCGAATGCGACCTGGCGCTGGCCGGCGGCGTGACGGTGATGGCCACCCCGGCGATGTTCATCGAGTTCAGCCGGCAGCGGGCGCTGGCCGCCGACGGGCGGTGCAAGGCGTACGCGGGCGCCGCCGACGGCACCGGTTTCTCCGAAGGCGTCGGCGTGCTGGTACTGGAACGGTTGTCCGACGCGCGGCGGTCGGGGCATACCGTGCTGGCGCTGCTGCGCGGATCCGCGGTCAACCAGGACGGCGCCTCGAACGGGCTGGCGACGCCGAACGGGCCGTCGCAGCAACGGGTGATCCGCGCCGCGCTGGCCGACGCGCGCCTGCGGGCGGCGGACGTGGACCTGGTGGAGGGACACGGAACGGGCACCACCCTCGGGGATCCGATCGAGGCGCAGGCGGTCTTGGCGACGTACGGGCAGGACCGGTCCGAGCCGCTGTGGCTGGGGTCGATCAAGTCCAACATGGGTCACACGTCGGCGGCGGCCGGCGCCGGCGGGGTGATCAAGATGGTGCAGGCGATCCGCCACGGGGTGATGCCCAAGACGTTGCACGTGGATGTGCCTACGCCGCAAGTGGATTGGTCGGCGGGGGCGGTGTCGCTACTGACCGAGGCGCGGGACTGGCCGGCGCGGGACCGGCCTCGCCGCGCGGGGGTGTCGTCCTTCGGGATCAGCGGCACCAACGCCCACGTCATCATCGAGCAGCCGCCGCGCGAAAGCCCCGCGCCGGCGGGTGATGACGCCCCCGCGCCGTGGGTGCTGTCGGCCCGATCGGCCGACGCGCTGGCCAACCAGGCGTCCCGGCTGCTGGCCCTGGTGAACGACGACCCGGGTCTGCGGGTGGTCGACGTGGCGTGGTCGTTGGTGTCGACGCGGTCGCGTTTCGAGCACCGCGCGGTGCTGGTGGGCGCCGACCGCGAGCGTCTGGCCGCGGGGCTGGCCGAGGTGGCGGCCGGCGAACCGGGTGCGGGCGCGGCGGTGGGCCGGGCGCAGCCGGTCGGCAAGACGGTGTTCGTGTTCCCGGGGCAGGGGTCGCAGTGGACCGGCATGGGAGCCGAATTGCTGGACAGCTCGGCCGTTTTCGCCGAACACCTGCAGCGTTGCGAGAAGGCGCTCGCCGAACACGTCGACTGGTCGCTGGTCGACGTGATCCGCGGTGCGCCCGGCGCGCCGGGCTTGGACCGGGTGGACGTGGTGCAGCCGGCGCTGTGGGCGGTGATGGTGTCGCTGGCCGAGTTGTGGCGCTCGGTGGGCGTCGTCCCCGACGCGGTGATCGGTCACTCCCAGGGCGAGATCGCGGCGGCGTATGTGGCCGGCGCCCTCTCGCTGGAGGACGCGGCCCGGGTGGTGGCGCTGCGCAGCCGGCTGCTGGTGGAATTGTCCGGTGCGGGCGGCATGGTGTCGCTGGCATGCGGGCTGGGCCGGGCCGAGGAATTGATCGCCGGATGGGGCGAGCTGTTGAATGTCGCTGCCGTCAACGGGGTTTCGGCGGTGGTGGTGTCCGGTGAGCTGGGCGCCCTCGACGAGTTGATGGTCCGTTGTGAGGCCGACGGCGTGCGCGCCCGCCGCATCGACGTGGACTACGCCTCCCACTCCCGGCACGTGGACGCGATTCGTCCGGCGCTGGCCGAGGCGCTGGCCGGCATCGCGCCGCGAACGTCCTCGGTCGCGTTGTTCTCCACCGTGACCGGCGAACTGCTCGACACCGCCGCCCTGGACGCCGACTACTGGTACCGCAGCATCCGGCAGACCGTCCAGTTCGAGCGCGCCGTGCGCAACGCGTGCGGCGCCGGGTACGGGGTCTTCGTCGAATCCAGCCCGCACCCGGTGCTGCTGGCCGCCGTCGAGGACACCGTGACCGACTGCGGCGCCGGCGCTTTGGTGGTCCCGTCGCTGGGGCGCGACGACGGTTCGCTGCAACGGTTCTGGCTCTCGGCGGGCCAGGCCTACGTGGCGGGCGTGCCCGTGGACTGGCGCGCCGCGATCGCCGGTTTGGGTGGCCGTCGCGTCGACCTGCCCACGTACGGCTTTGCGCGGCAGCGCTTCTGGCTGCCGGGCGGCTCCACCGGTTCGGGCGACGTGGCCACCCTGGGCCTGGCCGGCGCCCGGCACGCGCTGGTCGGCGCGGTGGTGCAGCGGCCCGACTCCGGCGGGGTGGTGCTGACCGGCCGGCTGTCGACGGCTGCTCAGCCGTGGCTGGCCGACCACGCGGTCGGCGGCACCGTGTTGTTCCCCGGCGCGGCGTTCGTGGAGCTGGCCATCCGCGCCGGCGACGAGGTCGGATGCGGGGCGATCGAGGAGCTGACGTTGTCGGCCCCGTTGGTGCTGCCGGCGACCGACGGCGTGCAGGTGCAGGTGGTGGTCGGCGCGCCCGCCGCGTCGGGGGAGCGCGAGCTGTCGGTGTATTCGGCGGGCGCGCAATCGGAGTGGGTGCTGCACGCGCACGGCTCGGTGCGCCCGGCGGCGGTCGCGCCGTCCGCCGACCTGTCGGTGTGGCCGCCGGCGGGGGCGACGCCGGTGGACGTGGCCGACGGCTACGCGCGGCTCGCGGATCGCGGCTACGAGTACGGCCGGTCCTTCCGTGGGCTGCACGCGATGTGGCGGCGGGGGGACGAGATCTTCGCCGACGTCGCCGTGCCGGACGAGGCGGGCGGTCAGGACGGCGGCTTCGGGATACATCCGGTGTTGCTGGACGCGGCGCTGCACGCGATGGGCGTCGCCGCCGAACAAGGGCAAACCGTGTTGCCGTTCTCCTGGCAGGGGGTGTCGCTGCACGCGGGCGGCGCCTCGCGGGCGCGGGTCCGGATAGCGCCGTCCGGCACCGGGGCGGTGTCGGTCGAATTGGCCGACGGGTCCGGGCTGCCGGTGTTGTCGGTGCGATCGCTGGCGATGCGCCCGGTCTCGGCCGGGCAGCTGGCCGCGGCCGCCGCGCCCGCCGAGGGGCTCTTCGAGGTGGCCTGGTCGCCGATACCGTTGAGCGACAAGGGCTCCGACGCCACGCTGTGGGAGCCGGGCGCGCACGGCGCCCACGCGGTCCGGGCCGTGCACGCGGCCACCACCGAGGCGCTCGGCGTCCTGCAGTCGTGGTTGGCCGATCCGGAGTCCGGGACGCTGGCGGTGCAGACCCGCGGGGCGGTCGCGCTCGCCGGTGAGGACGTGGCGGACCTGGCCGGTGCGGCGGTGTGGGGGCTGGTCCGCTCGGCGCAGGCCGAGCAGCCGGGCCGGGTGGTGCTGATCGACTCCGACGGCTCGTTGGACGCCCGCGCCGTGATCGGTTGCGGCGAGCCGCAATTGGTGGTCCGCGCGGGCGTGGCCTACGCGGCCCGGATGCGGCAGGCCCGCGGCGGATCGGTGTTGCGGCTGCCGCCCGGTGACTGGCGGCTGGACGCGGGCGGCGGGGGCACGCTGGAGGACCTGGTGGTGGCCCCGAGCCCGCGGGTGGAACTGGAGGCCGGGCAGGTTCGCGTGGCCGTGGCCGCGGTGGGCGTGAACTTCCGGGATGTGTTGGTGGCCTTAGGCATGTACCCGGGCGGCGGACAGTTGGGGGCCGAGGGCGCCGGCGTGGTCGTCGAGGTCGGTCCGGGCGTCGAGGGCCTGGCGGTCGGCGATGCGGTGATGGGGCTGCTTGGCGTGGTCGGTTCCGAGGCGGTGGTGGACCGGCGATTGGTCACGCCGGTGCCGCAGGGCTGGTCGCTGGTCACGGCCGCGGGTGTCCCGGTGGTGTTTCTCACCGCGCTCTACGGGTTGTCGGTGCTGGCCGGCCTGCGGGCCGGCGAGCGGGTGCTGGTGCACGCCGCCACCGGTGGGGTTGGCATGGCCGCGGTCCAGCTGGCGCGGCACTGGGGCGCGGAGGTGTTCGCGACCGCGAGCCGCGGCAAGTGGGACACCCTGCGCGCCATGGGGTTCGACGACGACCACATCGGCGATTCGCGGACGCTGGACTTCGCGGAGAAGTTCTCGGCGGCCACCGGCGGGGCCGGGGTCGACGTGGTGCTCAACTCGCTGGCCGGTGAGTTCACCGACGCGTCGCTGCGGCTCTTGGCCCCCGGCGGGCGGTTCATCGAGATGGGCAAGACCGACGTCCGCGACCCGCGCGTCGTCGCCGAGGAGCATCGAGGCGCGCGGTACCAGGCCTTCGACCTGCTGGAGGCCGGGCCCGACCGCACCGCGGCGATGCTGGCCCAGATCGTGGAGCTGATGCGCGATGGCGCCGTGACACCGTTGCCGCTCAAAACCTTCGACGTCCGCTGCGCTTCGGCGGCGTACCGGTTCGTCAGCCAGGCCCGGCACATCGGCAAGGTCGCGCTGACCATCCCGTCCGGGCCCGGCGCCGTGCTCAGCGGCTGTGGCGGGCTGGCCGGCGGCAGCGTGGTGATCACCGGCGGCACCGGCATGGCCGGTTCGGCGCTGGCCCGCCACCTCGTCGACCGCTACCGCGTCGGCCACGTGATGCTGGCCAGCCGGGCCGGCCCGGGGGCCGCGGGAGTCGCGGAGCTGGTGGACGAGTTGCGGGAGGCGGGCGCCGAGGTGTCGGTGGTCGCCTGCGACGTCGCGGACCGAGACGCCGTCGCGGCGATGCTGGCCCAGGTTCCGGCGCGGTATCCCCTGCGCGGTGTGGTGCACGCGGCCGGTGTCCTCGACGACGGGCTGATCGCCTCGCTGACCCCGGACCGGGTGGACGCGGTGTTGCGGGCCAAGGTCGACGGGGCCTGGCACCTGCACGAGCTGACCCGGGACCTGGATCTGTCGGCGTTCGTGGTGTTCTCCTCGATGGCCGGCATCGTCGGCACCCCGGGCCAAGCCAACTACGCGGCGGCCAACAGCTTCCTCGACGGCCTGTGCACCCACCGGCGGGCGCACGGGCTCGCGGGCCTGTCGCTGGCCTGGGGCCTGTGGGAGCAGGCGTCGGCGATGACGGCGCACCTCGGCGAGCGCGACAAGGCCCGGATGAGCCGGCTCGGCATCGCGCCACTGTCCACCCAGCAGGCGCTGGAATCCTTCGACGCCGGCATGCTGCTCGAGGCCCCGGTGCTGATGGCCGCCCGCCTGGATCGGATCGCCCTGTCCGACAACGCCGCCGCGCTGCCGCCGCTGCTGAGCGAGCTGGCCACCCGCACCACCCGCCGCGTCGTCGACGACGCCGACGCGACCGCCCTGCTGACCGGTCTCGCCGCGCGCCTGCACGGCCTGACCCCCGAGGCCCGCCACCGCGAGCTGGTCGACCTGGTCCGCGCGAACGCGGCGACCGTGCTGGGCCTGCCCAACCCCGCCGACATCGACCCGGGCCGCGCCTTCGGCGACCTCGGCTTCGATTCGCTCACCGCGGTCGAACTGCGCAACCGGCTGAAAACGGCTACCGGCCTTACCCTTTCGCCCACGCTGATCTTCGACTACCCCACGCCGGCCGCGCTGGCCGGGCACCTCGACGGCCACCTGTCCGCCGACCCGGTTGACGACCAGCCCGACCTGATGGCCCGCTTCACCGACATCACCCGCGAATTGCAGGCGTTGCTCGGCCGGACCGACTGGGACCCATCCGACAGGGCGGCGCTGCGGGCCCGCCTGCAGACTCTGCTCGCGGCCGTGGGCCCCGCCGATCACCTCGACCCCGAGGGCCTCGACGCCGACCTCGACGCCGCCAGCGAAAGCCAACTCTTTGCCATCCTCGATGAAGAACTCGGCCGCTGAGACCGCGATGCCGGATACCACGCAGCACGTCGACTACCTGAAACGCCTGACGGCGGATCTCCGTCGGGCGCGGCGACGCGTCGCGGAGCTGGAAGGCAAGCTGTCCGAACCGATCGCGGTGGTGGGCATGGCGTGCCGGTACGCCGGCGGGGTCGATTCGCCGGAGGCGCTGTGGGAGCTGGTGAACGACGGCCGCGACACGGTGTCGGACTTCCCGGCGGATCGCGGCTGGGATGTCGAGGGGCTCTACGACCCGGATCCCGACGCGGCCGGGAAGATGTACACCCGCCAGGGCAGCTTCCTGCGCGACGCCGCGGCCTTCGACGCGGGCTTCTTCGGGGTGGGCCCCAGCGAGGCCCTGGCGATGGATCCCCAGCAGCGGTTGATGCTGGAGATCTCCTGGGAGGCGTTGGAGCGGGCGGGGATTGACCCGCTGGCCTTGCGCGGCTCGGCGACCGGCGTGTTCGCCGGGGTCATCCACGCCGGCTACGGCGGCGAGGTGAAGGGAGAGCTGGAGGGCTACGGGCTGACCGGTTCGACCCTGAGCGTGACCTCGGGGCGGGTGTCGTACGTGCTGGGGCTGGAAGGCCCCGCGGTGTCGATCGACACGGCGTGTTCGTCCTCGCTGGTGGCCATGCATTTGGCGGCGCAGTCGCTGCGCTCGGGGGAGTGTGACCTGGCGCTCGCCGGAGGCGTGACGGTGATGGCCACCCCGGCCGCGTTCGTGGAATTCAGCCGGCAACGGGCGCTGGCCCCCGACGGCCGGTGCAAGGTTTACGCCGGCGCCGCGGACGGCACGTCGTGGTCGGAGGGCGCGGGCGTCCTGGTGCTGGAGCGCCTCGCCGACGCGCGACGGCTGGGGCATCCGGTGGTCGCGGTGCTGCGCGGTTCGGCGGTCAACCAGGACGGCGCCTCCAACGGGCTGACCGCACCGAACGGGCCGTCCCAGCAGCGGGTGATCCGGGCGGCCCTGGCCGACGCCGGGCTGACCGGTGCGGACGTCGACGTGGTCGAAGGCCACGGCACCGGAACGGTTCTGGGCGATCCGATCGAGGCCCAGGCCCTGCTGGCGACCTACGGGCAGGACCGGCCGGCGGACCGGCCGCTGTGGCTGGGATCGATCAAGTCCAACATCGGTCACACGTCGGCCGCCGCGGGGGTGGCCGGCGTGATCAAGATGATCCAGGCGATGCGGCATGGGGTGGCGCCCAAGACGCTGCACGTGGATGTGCCGTCGCCGCACGTGGACTGGTCCTCGGGCGCGGTGTCGGTGCTGACCGAACCCCGGTCTTGGCCGGCGCGCGACGGACAGCGCCGCGCGGGGGTGTCGTCGTTCGGGATCAGCGGGACGAACGCCCACGTAATCGTCGAGCAGCCGCCCGCCGAGCCGGAACCCGTTGCAGCTCAACATGATCAACCGGACGCGGTGCTGCCATGGGTGGTGTCGGCCCGGTCCGCCGAGGCGTTGGCCGCGCAGGCCGGGCGGCTCTTGGCATACCTGGACGCCGAGCCCGCTCTGCGCGCCGTGGACGTGGGCTGGTCGCTGGCCACCACCCGGGCGGCCCTGGAGCACCGCGCCGTGCTGGTGGGCGGCGACCGGGACGCCCTGATGGCGGGGCTGGCCGGGGTGGCGTCCGGGGCGCCCGGCCCGGGCGCGGCGGTCGGGCGAACCCGCCCGGTCGGTAAGCGCGTGTTCGTGTTCCCCGGCCAGGGCTCCCAGCGGCTCGGGATGGGACGGGAGCTGTACCAACGCTTTCCGGCCTTCGCCCAGGCCTTCG
>NZ_LZIX01000207.1:0-6344 GCF_001666955.1 Mycobacterium sp. E735
ACCGCCGTCGCGGTCGGCGCCTCGGCCCTGATCGCCGTCCCCGTCGGGCTCGTCATCGGGCACACCGGTCGGGGCACCCTGCTGGTGGTCGGTGCGGTCAACGGGCTCCGCGCACTGCCGACCCTCGGTGTGCTCTTGCTCGGCACGCTGCTGTTCGGGCTGGGCCTCGGGCCGCCCCTGGTCGCGCTGATGCTGCTGGGGGTGCCGGCGCTGCTGGCCGGCACCTATGCGGGCATCGCCAACGTCGAGCCGACCGTGGTCGACGCCGCGCGCGCGATGGGCATGACGGAGGCCCGGGTGCTGTGGGTGGAGGCGCGCAACGCGCTGCCGTTGATCCTGGGCGGGTTGCGCAACGCGACGCTGCAGGTGGTCGCGACCGCGACGGTTGCGGCCTACGCCAGCCTCGGCGGGCTCGGCCGCTACCTCATCGACGGAATCAAGGAGCGCGAGTTCCACCTCGCCCTGGTCGGTGCCTTAATGGTGGCCGCCTTGGCGCTCGCGCTCGACGGGCTGCTGGCGTTGGCGGTGTGGGTCTCGATGCCGGGCACCGGTCGACTGCGCCACACTTATCGGACACTTCCCTCGCGCATCGCGGGCACGATTTACGGTAGGTGAGTGAACGCAGATTCCTCTGATTCGACTCGGCGCGTGTGGCAGGCGATGCTCACTTGGCGTGCACAGGACGTATCGCGGATGGAATCGGTACGAATCCAGGTGTCCGGCAAGAGGATCAAGGCCAATGGCCGCATCGTCGCGGCCGCCACCGAAACCAACCCGGCGTTCGGCGCGTACTACGACCTGCAGACCGACGAGACCGGCGCCACCAAGCGCCTCGGCATGACGGTCACGCTGGCCGAACGCGAACGGGTGTTGTCCATCGCCCGCGACGAAGAGAACATGTGGCTGGTCACCGACCATCAGGGCGAGCACCGCGCGGCGTACAACGGCGCCCTCGACTGCGACGTGGTGTTCAGCCCGTTCTTCAACGCGTTGCCCATCCGGCGGCGCGGCTTGCATGAACAGGCGGACTCGGTGACGCTGCCGGTGGTCTACGTCAACCTGCCCGACATGTCCATCACGCCGGACATCGTGAGCTACACGAGCTCCGGCGGCACAGAAGGCATCAAGCTGCGCTCCCCGGTCGCCGACACCGTCGTCAGTGTCGACGAAGAGGGGTTCATCGTCGACTATCCAGGCTTGGCAGAGCGGATCTGATCACCCCGCCCGCCCGGCCGGCGGCGGCCAATTCCTCGCGCCAGTTCTCGGCGCCGATGATGACGTGGAAGATGTCCGAACGCGGGAAGCTGTCGTAACGCGTCCGGGCGGCGTGGCCGGCCTCGACGAGTTCGGCCACCGTATTGTTCGCGGCCAGCGACTCGCGGGCCCGGCTCAGGAGCTCGATGACCCGGTCGGCAGCCGGTATGAGCTGGTCGGTGTTCCCCTCGCACATCGCCCGCACCAGGTCGGGGGCGGTTGCCGCGACCCGCGTCCCGTCGCGGAACGACCCGGCGGCCAGCGCGAACGCCAGCGGCACCTCCCCGGCGATGACCGCGAGGGCCTCGGCGAGCAGGTGCGGCAGGTGCGAGATGGCGGCCGCTGCGGCGTCGTGGTCGTCGGACCTGGCCGGCACCACCACCGCGCCGCAATCCAGCGCCAGCGTCATCACCATCGACCACACAACGGGGTCGACGTGGTCGTCCACGCTGATTACCCACGGCGCCCGGGTGAACAGGCCGGGGTGGCCGGCGGCCCAACCCGAGTGGGCGGTACCCGCCATCGGGTGGCCCCCGACGAAACGTTCCTGAAGACCGGCGGCGACGACCTCGTCGAGCACCGCCCCCTTCACGCTGGTGACGTCGGTCAACGGGCAGGCCGGGGCCAGTTCGCCGATGTGGGAGAGCATGCCGGCCAGCGCCGGCATGGGCACCGCCAGGACGATCAGCGCGCCGGTGTCCGCGGCGCGGGTCAGCGTCGCCGTGAGATCGGTGGTGGCGTCGAAACCGTCGGCGGCGGCCACCTTCGCGCCCTCCACCGACCGGTTGTAGCCGAAGACTTCCCGGCCCGCCGCCGTGGCGGCCCGCATGATCGAGCCTCCGATCAGCCCCAGCCCGAGCACGCAGACCGGCGTTTGAGAAACAGGGCTAGCCACAGACCAAGGTTGGCACAATCCGGCGGCGGCGGTGCGTCCAGATGTCGCCGCGCCCCCGCCTTCGTCGCGCTCCGTCTGGTCAGGGGGCCTGGTCTGCGACTACCGTAAGCGGCCATGGGAGCACAACGGGCCCCAGCCCAGGGCCTGTCCGCCGACACGCCGGACGGTTTCGGCGTAGCGGTCGTACGCGAAGAGGGCCAGTGGCGGTGTTCTCCGATGGCCCGTAAATCCTTGATGAGCCTCAAGGCCGCCGAGACGGAGCTGCGGGAATTGCGCAGCGCCGGCGCGGTGTTCGGCCTCCTCGACGTGGATGACGAGTTCTTCGTGATCGTGCGCCCCGCGCCGTCGGGGACCCGGCTGCTGCTGTCGGACGCCACCGCCGCACTGGACTACGACATCGCCGCCGAAGTGCTCGACAAGCTGGACGCCGACATCGACCCCGAAGACCTGGAGGATTCCGACCCGTTCGAGGAGGGCGACCTGGGGTTGCTTTCCGACATCGGGCTGCCGGAGGCGGTGCTGGGCGTCATCCTCGACGAGGCCGACCTGTACGCGGACGAGCAGCTCGGCCGCATCGCCCGGGAGATGGGCTTCGCCGACCAGCTGTCGGCCGTGATCGACCGCATCGGTCGGTGATCGCCGACGAAGATCTGATCCGTGCCGCGTTGGCGGTCGCCGCGACTGCGGGCCCCCGCGACGTCCCCATCGGCGCGGTGGTCGTCGGCGCTGACGGGATCGAACTGGCCCGCGCGGTCAATGCCCGCGAGGCCCTTGGCGATCCCACCGCGCACGCGGAGATCCTGGCGCTGCGCGCGGCGGCCGGCGCGGCGGGTGACGGCTGGCGGCTGGAGGGCGCCACGCTGGCGGTCACCGTCGAGCCGTGCACCATGTGCGCCGGAGCGCTGGTCCTGGCCCGCGTCGGCCGGCTGGTGTTCGGCGCGTGGGAACCCAAGACGGGCGCGGTCGGATCGCTGTGGGACGTGGTCCGCGATCGGCGGCTCAATCATCGGCCGGAAGTGCGCGGCGGCGTGCTCGCCGAAGAGTGCGCCGCACCGCTGGAGGCTTTCTTCGCCCGCCAGCGATTGGGGTAACGGGCCGACGGTTCGGTAAGCTGCTCCGCGGTGGCGTGTCCGAGCGGCCTAAGGAGCACGCCTCGAAAGCGTGTGACGGCTAACACCGTCCGAGGGTTCAAATCCCTCCGCCACCGCCAAAGACCTGCACCCGCTAAGGCGGGGGAGGGCCGCCGCGCGCGTGTGCCGGGCTTTCGTCCGGAAGCACGCGCGGGAGACCGTCTTGAGCAGACCGGTGACGTAAAGTCGGCGCGTGCGGCCGGTTCTTCGGGGTTTCATTCGTGCAGCCGCCGGGCTCGGCGTGGTCGCGGCGCTCCTGGCGGTGTCGAGTGCCTGCACCACCCACAAGCACGATTCGGCCTCGAGTCGGCCGACGCTCACAGCCGCACCGACGGAAGGCGGGGACTGCGCGCCGGATCGGTTGGCGCGCTGCATACCCGGGCTGGCTGATTTTCAAGACGACCTCTTCAACCGCGTCAGCGTCTATGCGCCCCAAGCGGGCTTCGGGTCCGAGCCTCCCTTCGGCGGACGCGAGTCCACGCCTGCAGACTGCCAACGTCTGCCACGGTTCGGCGCGACGGACAAACCGGAACTGGATGTGGAATACAGCCCCGCCACGGACGCCAACGGTCACGTTCCGAGCAATCGATTCCCGGCGAACGGCGGCGATTCCGTCCGGGTCCGGTTCACCGCTGCGGGCGAGGGCGATGACGTCAGCAGCGAGATGGCGGCATGGTCGCATCGGTGCCCCATGTGGGCGGTTGCCCACCCGATGGACAACGGCGGCGTCCAGGGTTGGCTGGTCGGCGAATCCAGCCAAACGCTGGCGCAGTATCAATCAGGCGACACCGGCCCCCAGTGGCCCAACGTCGTCAATATGGCAGCGACCGTGCTGCCCAGCCGGGTGACGGTGCAGGCGTGGTATCGCACGCCCGATCCGTCGGCGGCCTCGCGCAATCAGCTTCTTTCGGAATTGATCGGCGCGGTAGGGCGATCTCGGCCGCGCTCGGCGCTGCCGCCGATGCTCGCCAACTGGAGCCAAGCCCAGATCTCGACGCTACTTCCAGCGCTGGCGGTTAACACCGACATCGAGACCGCCTCTGCTGACAACGGCGCCCTCACCAGCGGCCCGGGCGGCGCATCGTGGTCGCTCTGCCCGTCCGGTGGCTCGGTTCCCGCCCCGCGCTACGATCCCCTGGTCGGCTGGCAGGACTTCGACCAGTCGAAGTGGGACAAGCCCGGGAAACCGCCCCGTCCCAAAGTGATGATCGGCCGCGCGCATGCCGGCGACGATTTCCTCACCGATCTCCGGCGTGAAATCGCTACGTGCACTGCGCATTTAGCGGACAAGCCGGCACTCTGTGGGGACCGCGAAAACCGCCAGACCCTCGAGACGGATTCGGCTGTCGCCGAAGGTGAGGACACGGTGCGGTTGACACACCGGTGGATGCGGGTAGTTGATGTCCGCGGCCATGGAGTGTGTGGTGAAGGCGTCGAGGCGCTGAGGGTCACCCTGGTGCGAGGACTGATCGTCGTCAGCAGCTCGAGCGATGGCGGATGGCTGTTCAAGGGGGACACACCGCCTTTGCCGCTGAGCGCCCTCGACGAGCTTCTCGCCGAGACGGTACGCAGGGTCAAGGCTGCGTGAGCGAGCCGATTTCACACATGCGGCAGCCAACCGGAGCCGTGCGGCGACAGGACAAAGCCACGCCCCTGCGGGTCTTTGCATGCGGTCATGCCTGAATCGTCGACACCGCAAACGAAGCCATTGACCGTGAGAGAGTGAGCTGGCGGAAGCGTTTTGACGGACTGGCCGGCCACGATACGTGACGGTTCCCCGCCA
This sequence comes from Mycobacterium sp. E735, assembly GCF_001666955.1. Classification (NCBI taxonomy): domain Bacteria; kingdom Bacillati; phylum Actinomycetota; class Actinomycetes; order Mycobacteriales; family Mycobacteriaceae; genus Mycobacterium; species Mycobacterium sp. E735. The sequence continues at coordinate 5,063 of NZ_LZIX01000207.1, forward strand.
CTCGTCTGGTTAAGCCCGCTAGTGGTTCCTATCCAGTTGACGCCACTGATTCCCGCCGCCGGGTTTGAGGCCGCGGGCGGTATGGCCGGCAAGTTATTTCCGCTACACGACGCCTGGTCGAGCGTGAACTTGCAGACGATGCCATCAGGCGTGAGAAAGTACACCGTCGGTTCGGGCTGCCGTCCCGGGTTTGGCACCAAGACCTCGTAATCCTTGACGTTGGCGGGAGCGTATCCGCTCAAGTCGGGGAAGCTGAGCGCGTCGGCGTGTGCGACACATGTACGTGCCAGAGCGGCGCCCACAAGTGCGCTCATGCCGGTGAGTGTCGTTGTTGTCATTTCGTTCCTCGACTCTGCTGGTTCAACGGTTCATTGGAAGGGGTTGACTTGAAATTCTCGAGTTTGATAGGGCGTTCCGGTCGGCACACCGTTCGCGTCCGTGCCCGTATTCCACTGACTGACAAGCAGTTTCAAGTCATCCAACGTTGAGCCGGGCACAATGTATCCACCGTAGGGCTGGGGCAGAAACTTTGGTGCGCCCGGGTCGCCGTTCTGCGCGACGACAGTGGTCGGCACGTTGCCGAAAACGCCGGTCGGATTGGGTCCGACCCGTACTTCCATGCGCCCGCCTTGGGCGTCGACATTGAATCCCGACAAGACCGGCTTGCCACCGATCTCCCGAAAACTGAGCTCGCCGTAACGGTCTGTCGTCACCGGCGTGGCCTGTTGCCCTGCCTGTCCCCAGGCGTTCCCGGTCCACGGTCGCCAACTGTTGCGATCGAACACCTTATCCGGGTCTGCTTGATACATCGTGACACCTCGGCTGCGGTCGAAGGAGTCGGCCGCGATGTACACCTTGCCGTCAGAGCCCTTGTATCCGCTGACCTGAGTGGGCGCGTCTCCCGCGGCCCGGAAAGAACCCGGCACCATGGTCCATCCCTTGCCGGGGTCGCCGTTGACCTCGACCAGCCATGAACCTGCGGGCTGGAGGTTTCCCTTGGTGCCCGTAACCATCATGTACGTCTTGTCGCCCAGGATGATCGTTCCTGCGGGAAGCGTGTCGTCGATGCCGGCTTTGACCGCTTCGGCCGGCATCGTGAATAGCTCGTGACCGCTGTCCTTCGCTCCGGTCAACGGCGCTCCGAAGTGCGGGCGTCCGTCGGCGTCGAAAGTCACCGGCACGGCCACCGATCGATAATGATCACCTTCGCCAACTTTGTTGCCTGAGAACGAATCCCCGAAGATCGCAAGGAATCTTCCCGGCTGCCCGGGCACTTCGACGA
>NZ_LZIX01000208.1:0-15764 GCF_001666955.1 Mycobacterium sp. E735
GGTGCCACCGGGACTTGCATCTCGTCCTTGGCGCCCAGCCCCAGGGTCCAGCCGTCGGGAGTGTTCAACAGGACGGGTGCGGGAGAACCGGGGCGCCGGGGCGGGTTGGGTGACGCCGTCGACGTCGATGAATGTTCGCCGCGCGGTGAGGTGCGGGTGCCGTGGCGCCTCGGCCAGCGAAAGCACCGGTGTCGCACAGCATCCCGGGGTATCGAGGAGCCGCTGCCACTCCTCGGTCGACCTCTCGGCGAAGCGGGTGGCCAGGGCGGCGCGATGGGCGGCCCACGCGCCCGGCGCGTCGTCGTCGTGCGGCACGTCGACGCCGAGGCGATCGCACAGCTCTGCGTAGAACTTCGGCTCCATCGCGCCGACGGCGAAGTGGCCACCGTCGGCGGTGGCGTACACGCCGTAGAAGTGGGCGGCCCCGTCGAGCAGATTGTCGTGGCGCCGGTCGCGCCAGGTACCGGCGGGCACCATCCCGAAATACGGCGTCAACAGGGTGGCCACCCCATCGACCATGGCGACATCGAGCACCTGACCCGCGCCGGACTCGCGCGCCTCGAGGATGGCGCTGAGCAGGCCCACGGCCAACAGCATTCCCCCACCACCGTAGTCGCCGACCAGATTCAGCGGCGGCACCGGGGATTCGGCGGGGCCGATGCCGTGCAGGGCGCCCGCCAAAGCGATGTAGTTGATGTCGTGACCGGCGTGGCCGGCCAGCGGCCCGTCCTGCCCGTATCCGGTCATCCGGGCGTAGACCAGACGGGGGTTGCGCCCGCGCAACTCGTCCGGGCCGATGCCGAGTCGTTCGGCCACCCCCGGCCGGTACACGTCGACGAAGGCATCCGCCTCGGCGACCAGGCGATGAACGAGCTCCCTACCGCGAGGGTCCTTGGCGTCGGCGGCGAGCGACCGCTGGCTACGGCGCACCGTGTAGTCGATGGGAAGGGGCCCGTCCACGGCGGCGAGAGCGTCTACGCGGATGACGTCGGCGCCCAAGTCGCCCAACAACATTCCGCAGAACGGGGCAGGCCCCAGGCCGCCCATCATGACGACGCGCACGCCGCGCAGCGGACCCGTCACGACGACCATTTCTTGCGACGCTCGGCCGCCTCGTCGGTGGCATGCGAGATGACCTGGTTGCGGTTCTCCAGCTCCAGCGCCGCCGAGAGGCTGGCGGCGTCGGTGTTGACCTGCAGGGCGCGCTTGGTCAGTTCTGCGCCCAGCGGGGAATGGCTCGCGATGAGCGCGGCCAGCTCGACGGCCCGCTCCGCCAGCCGGTCCGGCTCGACCACCTCGCTCACCAGGCCGCGCCGGTCGGCTTCGGTGGCCGAGACGGTGCGCCCGGTGAGCATCCAGTCGGCGGCCACGCTGGTGCCGACGATGCGCGGCAGGTGGTAGCTCATGCCCATCTCGGCGCCGGAGAGACCGAGCAGGATGGCGGCGTTGCCGAATGATGCGGCGTGCGAACAGATTCGGATATCGGCCGCCAGGCACAACGCGAGCCCGGCCCCGACGCACGGCCCGTTGACGGCGGCGACGACGGGTTGTGGCAACGCCCGCACGGCTTCGGCGAGGGCGGCCATCCGCTCCTGGAAGCGCATCCGGTCCAGCGCGGGCGCGGTGGCATCCAGCATCGAGGGGCCGAAGTCGCGCACGTCGATTCCGGCGCAGAAGCCGCGGCCTGCGCCGGTCAGCACCACGGCGTGCACCGTGCGGTCGGTGGCCAAATCGGCCAGCGCAAGGCGCAATTCGCTTTGCAACGCCTCGTTGATGGCGTTGAGTTGCTTGGGGCGGTTCAGGCGCAGCAGTGCGACCCCCGCGCACGGCCGGTCCAGCTCCAGGGTGTGCGGCACGGTCACACCCGCTCGATGATGGTCGCGGTGCCCATCCCGCCGCCGGTGCACATGGTCACCAGACCCGTTGTCAAATCCCGGCGTTCGAGCTCGTCCAGGAGGGTGCCGATAAGCATCGCCCCGGTGGCGCCGATGGGGTGGCCGAGGGCGATGGCGCCGCCGTTGACATTGACCAGTCCGGGGTCGATGTCGAGATCGCGCATCGTCTTCAGCGGGACCGCGGCGAAGGCCTCGTTGATCTCCCAGAGGTCGATGTCATCGACCGCCATGCCGGCGCGCTGTAGGCAGCGCTGGGCCGCCGGACCGGGGGCGGTCAGCATGATGATCGGTTCGCTACCGATCGCCGCGGCGGCGCGAATCTGTGCGCGCGGGGTGACGCCCGCGGCGTGCATCCAGTTGGAGGACGCGACCAGCACCGCGGCGGCCCCGTCCACCACCCCGGACGAATTGCCCGCGTGGTGCACGTGATCGATGTGGTCGATGCCGGGGTAGCGCTGAGCGCAGATCTCGTCGAATGTGTGCTGCTCGCCGTCGGGGCGGGTGCCGCCCATCGCGGCGAAGGCGGGCTTGAGGCGTGCCAACGTCTCGGTGGTGGTGCCGGGGCGCGGGTGTTCGTCGCGCTCGACTGGCCCGTTCGGTGTGGCCACGTCGACGAGCGAGCCCAGGAACCGGCCCTCGTCGATCGCCACGGCGGCGCGCTCCTGGCTCTGCGCGGCGTAGGCGTCGACGGTTTCGCGGGTGAACCCCTCCAGGGTGGCGATCAGGTCGGCCGAAATTCCCTGCGGCACGGTGGGATATCGCTCGCGGAAGTCGGGGTTCTGGCCGTCGATCGTCGGGGCTCCCACGGTGACGCCCCACCGGGACATCGATTCCACCCCGCCGGCGATCACCAGGTCGTCATTGCCGGCGGCGATGGACGACGCGGCGACGGTGACGGCTTGCTGACCGGAACCGCAGAACCGGTTCAGCGTCATCCCCGGCACGGTCTCGGGCCATCCGGCCAGCAGAACCGCGAGCCGCGCGATGTCGTCGCCGTGGTCGCCGCCGAGGATGCCGTTGCCCGCGATCACGTCGTCGACGTCGGCCGGCTCGAATCCGGTCCGCTCGGCGAGCGCGGTGAGGCAACGCGCGAAGAGGGCCTGCGGGTGGACGGCGTGCAGGCCCCCGTCGGGGCGGCCCCGGCCGCGGGGTGTGCGCACCGCATCGAGAATCCAGGCGTCGATGACGGACTCCGATCGTCGGGAGAGCTCACAGATCACCGGTATCGTAAATCGTCTCTCGGCTTTGGAGAACTACCTTCTCCAAATTGGCGAAGGGATTCTCGCGGGGTGGCCCGGCGCGCCACGGGTGGTCACACCCGTCACACGGCCTTCGCGCGCAGGGTCGCGCGGCGTGGCGGCTGTGGCCGGGTGGGAGGTGAGATCGAGCGCGGCGCCGATCGGCACCGGCATAGCCGCGCAGCGCCGCGAAACCATCTGTCCGGCATGGCGATCCGCAGCGGGGACGTTTCGGGATCGAGGTCTGGCGCCGGGCACCGGCGGATGAACTCCCAAGTGCGCGGCGGATAAACGGCCAAACCGGCGCATACCGCAGGCCGCAGCGGGTAGCCCGCCGCCATGACCAAGATCGGATACTTCCTGTCGTGCGAGCAGTACAGCCCCAAGGAACTCATCGACCAGGCCAAGCGCGCGGAGGCGGCCGGGTTCGATGCGCTGTGGATTTCGGATCATTTCCATCCGTGGAACGACGAGCAGGGCCAGAGTCCGTTCGTGTGGGGTGTGATCGGAGCGCTCTCCGAGGTGACGTCGCTGCCGGTGAGCACCGCCGTGACGTGCCCGACCATCCGGACCCATCCGGCGATCATCGCCCAGGCGTCCGCAACCGCCGCGGTGCAACTCGACGGCCGCTTCGTGCTGGGGGTGGGCAGCGGTGAGGCGCTGAACGAACACATCCTCAGCGATCGGTGGCCGTCGGTGGGTGTGCGGCAGGAAATGCTGGAGGAGGCGGTCGACGTCATCCGCAAGCTGCACCGCGGCGACGAGGTGAGCCACCACGGCAAGCACTACGAGGTGCAGGAGGCCCGCATCTACACCCGGCCCGACCAACCGGTGCCCATCTATGTGTCCGGTTTCGGGCCGCAGGGCGCAGAGCTGGCCGGGCGAATCGGCGACGGCTTCGTCCTGGTGATGCCGGAGGCGGACCTGGTCAAGACGTTCCGCGAGGCCGGCGGTGGCAACAAACCGGTACAGGGCGGCACGAAGGTGAGCTGGGACGAAGATGCGGAGGCGGCGCTCAAGGCGGCGCACCGGTTATGGGGGAACGACGCGTTGCCCGGGCAGTCGGCGCAGACCCTGCCGCGGCCCAAGGATTTCGCCGCGCTGATGTCACTCGTGACGCCGGACCAGGTCGCCGAAGCGGTCACCTGCGGACCGGACCCCGACACCCATGTCGCGAAGGTGCGTGAGTACATCGACGCCGACATCGACGAGGTGTACGTCCAGCAGATCGGTCCCGACATGGACGGGTTCTTCGCCGCGTACGAGCGTGACGTGCTGCCTCAGCTACGCGGCTGAGCATCGCCTTGAGCGGCGCCGTAAAAACCCAGCCGGAGCAATTCGGTGATCTCGCTGACCAACGGCATCCGCGGATTTGTACGGTTGCTGAGGTCCTCGAACGCCGTCATCGCCAGCGCGGGCAGCGCGGCCAGGTACTGGTCCTCGTCGACGCCGTACTCCCGCAGGGATCGCGGCATGTCGAGTCGGTCGAGCAAATCATCGACCCCACGGAATAACCGGGCGCGGGATTCGTCGGGTTCATGGCCGCCGAAGATCAGCTGGCCGAGCTGCGCGTATTTGTCCGGCGCCACGTAGGCGGAATATCCCGGCGCGGGCATGAACTTGCTTGGCAGGCTTGCGTTGTACCGCAGCACATGCGGCAGGAAAATCCCGTTCGCCCGGCCATGCGAGATTCCGAATCTCGCGCCCACGGCATGGGCGAGCGCGTGATTGGTCCCGACGAATGCATTCGAAAAGGCAAGCCCCGCAAGGGTTGCGGCGTTCGACATGTCGGTCCGCGCGGACAGGTCGTCGGGGTCGTCGTATGCCCTTGGCAACGCATCGAAGATCAGTCGTGCCGCCTGGGCGCACAGCGCGTCCGTATAGGGCGAGGCGAAGATCGAGACCGCGGCCTCCAAAGCATGGGTCAGCGCGTCGATGCCGGTGTCGGCGGTCAGCTTCTGCGGCATCGAGGAGGTCAGGACCGGGTCGACGATCGCGAGGTCGGGCACCAGGCTGTAATCGACGAGCGTCTCCTTCTTGCCGCCCACCGTCAGCACCGCCGCCGGCGAGACTTCCGAACCGGTGCCGGATGTCGTTGGGACAGCAACCAATTGGACACGATGACGGTCGACCGGATAATCGGCCACGCGCTTGCGGGGATCGAGGAACGGCATCGTCAGCTCCTCGAGGCCCTTCTCCGGGTGCTCGTAGAACAGCCGGATCGCCTTGCCGGCGTCGAGCACCGAACCGCCGCCCACGGCAAGCAGCAGATCGGGTTGGGCCCGCTCCAGCAGCGCGACACCGCGGCGGATGGTGGTTTCGTCGGGCTCCGGCGTCACCTCGCTGAAGACCTGCACGTGCTCGGCGCGCAACTTGCCGCGGAGCTGGTCGACGACGCCGCGCTCTTCGGTGAGGGCATCGGTGATGATGACGACGGTATCGCCGTCGAGTTCGCGCAGGTTGTCCAGTGCGCCCTCGTTGAAGTAGGTGTTGGACGGGACGCGGAACCATTGCGGCGGGGTGCGGCGCCGCGAGACCGTCTTGATGTTCAGCAGCTGCCGGTAGTTGACGTTCTCCGTCGTGCTGGATCCGCCCCACGTGCCGCAACCCAACGAGAAGGTGGGGGTCAGGTTGTTGTACACCCCGCCGAGGGCCCCGACCGCGGTGGGGGCGTTGACCAGAATCCGGCCGGTGCGGACCGCCAGGCCGTACGCGTCGATGACCTCCTCGTCGTTGGCGTAGATGGCCGAGGTGTGGCCCAGACCGCCGTGCTCGGTGACCAGGACGGCGACGTCGATGGCGTGCTGAACGCTGCGTGCCCGCACCACGCCGAGCACCGGCATCAGCTTCTCCTGCAACAGGGGGTGTTCGGCGAGTTCGTCCAAGTCGGCGGGCAGCTGCGCCAGCAGTACCTTGACGGTCGGTGACACGCTGAAGCCCGCCCGGTCGGCCAGCTCGGACGCCTTCTGTCCGACGGCCTCGAGCGAGACCTTGTCGCCGCAGCCAAACGCGAATTCCGCCAGGGCGTTCGCCTGGTCCGGGGTGAGCAACTGGGCGCCCATCCGCTCGAATTCGGCCATCATCTCGTCATAGACCTCGTCGTCGATGACGCAGGTTTGCTCGGCCGGGCAGATGACAGAAGAGTCGAAGGTTTTCGAGATCAGGATGTCGACGACCGCGCCCTTGATGTCCGCCGTCTTGTGGATGTAGATCGGTGCGTTCCCGGGGCCGACCGACAGGCCGGGCTTTCCGGCGGAATTCGCCAGCGCCACGATCTTCGGCCCACCGGTCACCCAGATGAAGTCGACTCCCGGATGTTTGAACAGGTAGTGGGTGACCTCGTGCGCGGCGTCGGGGATGACCTGTAGCGCCCCCGGCGGCAGCCCGGCCGCTTCGGCCGCCGTGCGAAGGATCTCCACGCTGCGTTCGCAGCAGCCGACCGCATACGGTGACGGCCGGAAGAGGATGGCGTTGCGGGTCTTCGCGGCGACGATCGCCTTGAACAGGACGGTCGACGTCGGGTTGGTAACCGGGGTGATGGCCAGCACGACCCCGATCGGCTCCGCCACGTAGGCGATGTTGTGCTCGACGTCCTCGTCGACGACCCCCACCGATTTCTTGCCCCGCAGATAGTCGTGCAGGAACTCGGTGGCCACATAGTTCTTGACGACTTTGTCCTCGAAGACGCCGAAGCCCGTCTCCTCGATCGCGACACTTGCCAGTTCCCCCGCGGCGCGTACCCCCGCGCGGACCATCGCCTCGACGATGGCATCGACCTGTTGCTGGTCGAGGTTGCGGAACTCCCGGGCCGCCGCGGCCGCCGCGTCGACGATCGCGTCGATTTCGTGCCTGCGCTGTTCGGCGACCTCGGGCGCTTCGATGGAGGTGGACTCGGTTTGCGTGGTGGTCATGATCGGGTTCTCGGTTCAGGAAGGGACACTGGCGGCTCCAGAATGAGCAGATGCTACGTCGTACGCGTCGACGCAAAGTAGGGCTGAAAGGCCCTCGACGGGCTGGCCCGGCCAGGCCACATCTGGCGCGATTGGACCGACTGCGGTGCCCGTCGGGCGCCGATACTGGCGGTCATGCGCATCACCGTCGACTACGGCCTGTGTGAGGGACACGGGCAGTGCCTGCTGGCCGCTCCCGATGTTTTCGACATTCCCGACGGTGCCGATCAAGTGGTCGTGCTCGAGCCCGACCCGCCCGAAGCCGAGCGTGACCGGGTGATCCGGGCGGCCGCGATGTGCCCCGCCCAAGCGATCCAGATCCTCAGCTGATCCGGCCGATCTCGGCGACGTCATCGAGCAACCGGTAGCGGCCGGCCAGCGCCGCGGCGGCGATGCGGTTGCCGACCCCGAGTTTGTGCAGCAGCGACGCCACCATGCGTTTGGCGGTGCGCTCCGACACCAGCATCCGCTGGGCGATGTCGCCGGTCTCCATGCCGGCCGCGAGCAGGGTCCACAGCTGAAGATCCTGGGCGCTGAGATTGTCCAGCAGCTCGGACGGCGGCTTGCGGGTGTTGCTGAGCAACGCGTCCAGCAGGGCGCCGTCGACGACCCGCAGGCCCTCCGCGATGGTCCATAGGGGCCCCGCCAGCGCCTCGGGCCGCGCGGTTTTGGACAGGAAGCCGTCGGCACCGGCCCGCAACGCCTCCTCGGCCAGTGCCAGGTCGTCGGTACCCGACAGCGCCAGGATCCGGGTCCTCGGCCGGCGCGCCTTGACATGCCGGATCGCCGCGACCCCGCCCAAGGGCGGCATCGACAGGTCGATGATCGCGACGTCGGCGTCGCAGCGGGCCACCAGGTCGGCGGCCTCTTCCACGTAGGTCGTCTGGCCGCCGACGCTGAACAGTTCGCCCCACTCGCGGGTCAGCAACAGGGCGAGGCCCTGCGCGAACAGCTCGTGGTCATCCACGATCACCACGACGTATGGCGAGCGAGTCATTGCCGCGATGCTAACCCCAACCCTATGGTCAGCTGGGTGAGACCGCTCGATCACCTCGGAACCACGGTGGACTTCGACGGCGAGGACTACGGGCTGGCCCGCACGGTCGTCGCGGTACGAGTTGCCGTCGTCGTATCGGTCGGCGTGCTGATGGGGATCGGACCCCAGTGGCTCCGGCAGCACACGGCGACCACCCTGGCGGTGTTGGGCGCGGCGATGGTCTACGCGGCCGTCGTGATGGCCTATCCGCAGCTGGAGGTCCGGCGCACCCGCTATTCATGGTTGGTCACCGGCTTCGACTCGGCGTTCACGCTGGCGCTTATCGCCTTGAGCGGAGGGGTGTACAGCCCGGTGGTCCCGGTGTTGGCGCTGGCCGTGATCGCCTCGGCGGCACGACTGTCTTTCGGTGAAACCCTCTTGGTCGCAGTGCTTTTGGGCGCGATCTATATCCCGGTCGCGCTGGTCTCGTCGCCGGGGCTCCCGGCCACCGCGGCCCCGGCGCTCCTGGCGGGCTGGTCGGCGGTGTTTCTGATCTTCGTCGCGGTCATCACCGCGGGGCTGTCCACGCTCGCCGAACGCGAACACCGCTCCCGGCTGCGCGCCCTGGTGGAAGCCGAGGCCGAACACGCCGCCGCCGAAGAGGAGCGCGACCTGCGGGCGCGCCTGCTGCGGTCCTACCAGTCGCAACAGGATGGACTCCAGGTTCTGGTGCACGAATTCCGCACCCCCATCACGTCTCTGGAGGCGCTGACCGAGGCCCTGACTTCGGCGCGGCCGATGTCGCAGGCCGACCGGGAAACCAGTCTGCAACTGGTGGCCCGGCACGTGCGCCACCTCGCCGACATGCTCGACGCCCTCTCCGACGTCGCGCTGAGTCGCCGCCCGACGTTTTCGGCGGGGAAGGTCCGCCGGGTCGACGTGGCCGACCTGATCGTCGCGGCCGCCGACGCGGTCGGCCTCGGCGTGCCGCGGCTGCGACTGAGCGTCGGCGATGACCTGACCGCCGTGGCCGTCAACGCCCAGGGTCTGCGCCGGCTGCTGACCAACCTGCTGGAGAACGCGTCCCGGCACGGCCGCGGCGAACCGGTCGACGTCGCGTGCGCGCGCGAAGGCGGAGAGTTGATCTGCACTGTGGCCGACCGGGGACCGGGCATCCCGGCCGAAAGCCTTGGCGAGCTGACCACCAAATACGTCAGCGTGGGCGGCCAGCGGGGCACCGCCGGGCTCGGCCTGTGGATCGTGCAGCAGATCGCCGAGGCGATGGGCGGCCGGGTCGAATTCGGGGCGCGCGACGGCGGCGGCCTGATCGCCACCTTCCGCGCACCCATCGCCTGATCGGCGGTGCCCGGCGCTGGCCCGTGCAGGCCAGTGATTGGCACACGCGCCTATGCCGCACCGCCGTCGCGCTGACCAGCATGGGGGCGAAGCCGCGGTGACGCGCACCACTGCGCACCGCCAGAAAGGGCCCCTGATGACCGCACCCACGACCGCGCCCACCCACAAAGACATCGACCTGAGCGCCCGGGAGTTCTGGGCGAGACCCCCGGAAGAGCGGGACGCCGCCTTCGCCGTCCTGCGCGCGGAGAATCCCGTGCCGTGGAGTCGCCCCGCGGAGTCGGACCTGCTGCCCCCCGAGCTCAACACCAGGGGGTTCTGGTCGCTGACCAAACAGGACGACATCCGGATGGCCAGCCGTCACCCGGAGATCTTCTCCTCCGCCCAGGGCATCACGATGGAGGACTTCGCACCCGAGGCGGTGGAGATCGCGCAGTCGTTCATCGCCATGGACGCCCCGCGCCACACCCAGCTCCGCGGGATCACCACGGAGGCCTTCAAGCCCAAGAACGTGCGCCGCTTGGAAGGCTGGATCCGCGGCCACGCCCACGACCTGGTCAGCGAGATGGCGCACCTTGGTGAGGGCGACTTCGTCCAACTCGTGTCGGTAAAGCTGCCCGGCCGCATCTTCGGCAGCTTCTTCGGGCTGCCCGACGGTGAGCTGCGCGACAAGGCCGTCACCGCCGCCCAGCGGCTGGTGGGCTGGACCGACCCGAACATCCGCGGCGAGCAGAGCGAACTCGAGCTGTTCATGGGCGCCGTGATGGACCTGCACGAGGTGGCAACGGTGCTGATCCCCGAGCGGCGGGCCAACCCCGGCGACGACTTGATGACGTGGATGGTGCAGGCCGAGTTCGACGGCAAGAAGATGACCGACGACGAGCTGAAGGCGTTCTTCGTGTTGATGGGCGTCGCGTCCAACGACACCACGCGGCACGCCTCGGCCCACGCCATCGCCGCCCTCTCGAAGTTCCCCGACCAGCGCGCGCTGCTCGCCGAGGACGTCGAGGGGCGCGTCGGCACCGCCGTCGAGGAGGTGTTGCGCTGGGGATCGCCGCTGCTCCACATGCGCCGCACCGCCACCCAGGACATCACCGTGCGCGGCTCACAGATCAAAGCCGGAGACAAGGTCGTGCTGTGGTACTACTCGGGCAACCGTGACGAGGATGTCTTCGACGCACCCCATTCGTTCAACATTCTGCGAAACCCCAACCCGCACATCGCCTTCGGCGGGGGAGGCCCGCACTTCTGCCTGGGCGCGGCGCTGGCCCGCACGATGCTCAAGGCATTGCTGACCGAGGTCTACACGCGCATTCCGGACATCTCAGCGCCCGAGCCCCACTATGCTCTTGCCAACTTCATCAACGGTGTGAACAGCCTGCCGGCGACCTGGACACCCGAGAAGCGCTGACTTCAAGGAGGTTTCGATGAAAACGAAGGCAGCGGTGGTGTGGGGACTACACCAGAAATGGTCGGTCGAAGAGGTCGACCTCGACGGGCCGCGGGAGAACGAGGTTCTGGTCAAGGTGGCCGCCGCCGGGCTGTGCCACTCCGACGACCACCTGGTCACCGGCGACATGCCGATGCAGCTACCGGTGGTCGGCGGGCACGAGGGCGCGGGCGTCGTGGTCGAGGTGGGGCCGGGCGTCACCGAAGTGGCCGAGGGCGACAAGGTCGTGCTGAGTTTCATTCCGGCCTGCGGCCGCTGCGAACCGTGTTCGCGCGGGATGAGCAACCTGTGCGTGCTCGGTGCGGCCATCATCGCCGGACCGCAACTCGACGGCACCTTCCGATTCCACGCGAAAGGCCAAGCGCTGGGCCAGATGTGCGTCCTGGGAACGTTCTCCGAGTACACCGTGGTGCCGATGGCCTCGGTGATCAAGGTCGATCCGTCCACCGCGCTGGACACCGCCGCGCTGGTCGGCTGCGGTGTCACCACCGGCTACGGCAGCATGGTGCGCACCGGAGCGGCACGGGACGGCGACACCGTGGTGGTCATGGGTGTGGGCGGCATCGGAATGAATGCCGTGCAGGGCGCGCGGATCGCGGGCGCACGCGTGATCGTCGCGCTCGATCCCGTGGAGTACAAACGCCGCCGTTCGCTGGAGTTCGGGGCCACCCACACCGCGGCGACGGTCGAGGAGGCCCACGCCCTGATCACCGACCAGACCCGCGGCCAGATGGCCGACGTATGCGTGGTCAGCACCGACTCGGCTGAGGGTGCATACGTAGCGCAGGCGTTGAGCCTGGTCGGCAAGCGCGGCAGGGTGGTCATGACCGCGATCCCGCACCCGACGGACACCTCCGTCGACATGTCGCTGTTCGACTTGATCATGTACGAAAAGCAGGTCCGCGGTTCGGTTTTCGGGTCGTCGAATCCCCGTCACGACATCCCCCGCATGCTCGATCTGTATCACGCCGGACGGCTGAAGCTCGACGAACTCGTCACCCGCGAGTACACGCTCGAAGAGATCAATCAGGGCTACGACGACATGCGCGCAGGTGTGAATCTGCGTGGGCTGATCCGCTTCTGAACAGTTCATGAGCCTCATCATCATTTTCGTGATTATTGCTGCCCCGCTGGGGATCCCGGCCGGGGTTAGCGCGGCCCACCACGCCGCCGATCGATTCAAGAGTTTCGTACGTTGGCGCCGACGGATCCGATGAACATAAGGAAGACATGACCGACATTCCGCACTATCCGATGTACATCGACGGGCGTTGGCGCGACGCGTCAAGCAGCTTGGAGGTGCGCGATCCCGCTTCCAATGAATTGGTCGCGACAGTCGCGCGGGGCGATGTCGCTGCAGCCGACGAGGCCGTCGCTGCGGCAAGGGCGGCACATGCCTCCGGTGTCTGGCGACTGACGCCCCCGGACGAACGCGCCCGCATCCTCGATGCGATCGCCGGCAACCTCGCCGCGCGGTTCGACGAGTTGACCGCGCTGCAGGTTCGCGAAAACGGCGCAACCGCACGGACAGCGGGCACGTTTCTCTTGGGCTACTCGATCGCCCACCTGAAGTACTTCGCCTCGCAGGCGCGATCGTATGCGTTCGAGGAAGCCGGCCCCTTGATCGAGGCACCCACGCTGGCCACCGGTCTGCTCCGTCGCGAGCCCGTGGGCGTCTGCGCCGGCATCGTGCCGTGGAATTTTCCGTTGCTGCTGGCGGTGTGGAAGCTGGGCCCCGCCCTGGCGGCCGGCAACACGATAGTGCTCAAACCCGACGACCAGACCCCGCTGACTCTGCTCGAATTGGCCAGGGCGGCCGACGAAGTCGGGCTGCCCGCGGGGGTGCTGAACGTTGTCACGGGATCCGGGCCGGTCGTCGGCGCCCGGCTCGCCGAACACCGCGATGTGCGCAAGGTGGCTTTCACCGGCTCGACCGAAGTCGGTAAGACCGTGATGCGCGCCGCCGCCGACAACGTCAAGAAGGTCACCCTGGAGTTGGGCGGCAAGGGCGCCAACATCGTTTGCGACGATGCCGACCTGGACCTGGCTGTCGACGGCACGCTGTTCGGATTCCTGCTGATGTGTGGTCAGGCCTGCGAGTCCGGAACCCGGCTGTTGCTGCACGCATCGATTCACGACGAGTTCGTGCGACGGCTGGTCGCCCGTGCGTCCACCCTTGTCGTGGGTAATCCGATGGACCCGGCCACCGATGTCGGGCCGCTGATATCCGCCAAACAGAAAGCGCGCGTGGAGAAGTACATCGCGCTCGGGCAAGAGGAGGGCTGCAAGATCGCGTTCCAGGGCGCGGTCCCCGCCGACGCCGGGCTCGTCGATGGCCATTGGGTCGCCCCGACGATCCTGACCGGCGCAACCAACGACATGCGGGTGGCGCGAGAGGAGATCTTCGGGCCGGTGCTGGTCGTGATCGAGTACGCCGACGACGCCGAGGCCGTCGCGATCGCCAACGACAGCGAGTACGGATTGTCGGCGGGCGTGTGGAGCACCGACAACGAACGGGCACTGGCTATCGCGCGCGAGTTGGAATCCGGCACGGTATGGATCAACGACTGGCACATGGTCAATGCGATGTTCCCGTTCGGCGGCGTGAAGCAAAGCGGTCTGGGCCGTGAGCTCGGGCCGCGTGCCCTCGACGAGTACACCGAGCAGAAGTTCGTGCACATCGACATGACCAATGACCGTGCCAAGCGGGTCTATCCCGTGGTCGTTTCAGCCGCGTCGGCGAGCTGACCGATGTACCCGGGTACCCACGCGGACAATGCCCCTGAGCGCCCCGCGGTCATTCTGGCGGAGTCCGGAAAAGTGTTGACCTACCGGCAACTCGACGACAACTCCGCCGCGCTTGCGCGGGTGCTGTACGACGCCGGGCTCCGCCGCGGCGACGTCGTCGCACTGCTCTCCGACAACGCCGCCGAGGTCTTCGAGGTGTACTGGGCGACGCAACGATCGGGCCTCTACATCACCGCCGTCAATCACCACCTGACGGCGCGGGAGGCCGGCTACATCGTGCGTGACTCGGGTGCACGCGCGCTGATAGCCTCGGCTGCGCTGGCCGACCTGGCAATCGACGTCAGCGCGCAGGTCGAAGGTCCTGGGCTGCGGCTTGCCTTCGGCGGTGACGTCGACGGTTTCGCCT
The DNA here is from genome assembly GCF_001666955.1 of Mycobacterium sp. E735. Lineage (NCBI taxonomy): Bacteria > Bacillati > Actinomycetota > Actinomycetes > Mycobacteriales > Mycobacteriaceae > Mycobacterium > Mycobacterium sp. E735. The sequence continues at coordinate 14,020 of NZ_LZIX01000208.1, forward strand.
GCTACAAAACGGCCCTCGCCGAGGCCGGCCCCCGCCTGCCCCGGGAACCATCCGGCGCGGTCATGTTGTACTCCTCCGGCACAACGGGATTCCCCAAGGGGATCAAGCCCCCGCTGCCGCATCGGCGTGTCGACGAACCCGGCGATCCGATCGTGGCGATGGCCAGCCACTTCTACGGAATAACAGCCAGCGACGTCTACCTCTCGCCGGCGCCCGTCTACCACGCCGCGCCCCTGCGATGGTGCGGCATGGTGCAGGCGCTGGGTGGAACCGTGGTGCTGGCCAAGAAGTTCGACGCCGAATCCACATTGCGCTACATCGAGCACTACCGCATCAGCGTCGCACAGCTGGTTCCCACCATGTTCGTGCGGCTGCTCAAACTCGACGAGTCCATCCGCGGCCGTTACGACCTCTCGAGTCTGCGGATGCTCATGCATTCCGCCGCGCCCTGTCCCATCGATGTCAAGCGGGCGATGATCGAGTGGCTCGGCCCCATTGTCTACGAGTTCTACGGTTCCACCGAGGCGCACGGCCTGACGTTCATCGATTCCGAGCAATGGCTCACCCACCCGGGGTCGGTGGGACGAAGCGTGCTCGGCGTGCTGCACATCTGCGGCGACGACGGAACCGAGCTACCCGTCGGTGCCGTCGGGACCGTGTACTTCGAACGCGATCATTTGCCGTTCGAATACCACGACGACCCCGACAAGACCGCCGCGGCCCGCCACCCGGAACATCCATTCTGGACGACCGTCGGCGATCTCGGCTACCTCGACCCCGATGGATTCCTGTACCTGACCGACCGAAAGTCGTTCATGATCATCTCGGGTGGGGTCAACATCTACCCGCAGGAAGTGGAGAACGCCCTGGCGCTGCACCCCGCGGTGCTCGACGTCGCGGTCATCGGCGTTCCCCACCCCGAAATGGGCGAAGAGGTCAAAGCCCTCGTGCAGCTGGCGCCCGGGGTGAGCGGGACGGATGCGTTGGCACAGGATCTCATCGACTATGTCCGCGACCGGATCGCCCACTACAAGGCGCCTCGTTCGGTCGACTTCGTCGACGACCTACCCCGAACACCTACCGGAAAGCTGGCCAAAACCAGACTGCGACAGGCGGTTACGGCCCGAAGTTAGTGCCGCTTGTCAGCCCTTCCCATTTCGCGATCTCGGCGGCGCGCGCATCCGTCGCGTAGCGGTAGAAGGCCAGGGCGTCAGGGCCCAGCAGCAGGAAACCCGGAGGCTCACTCGATTCGACGGCCGCGATGATCGCGGCGCCGGCCTTGGCGGGTTCGCCCGCCTGGGTGCCGTGCATGGTGTCGTTCTCCTTGCGACGCTGCCCGGCGGTGCCGGCGTAATCGTCGATGACGGTCGCCGATTGGACGAGCGAGCGCCCGGCGAAATCGGTCCGGAAGGCGCCAGGCTCGACGACGGTCACCGAAATGCCCAGCGGGGCAACCTCACCGCGCAGGGCGCCGCTCATCCCTTCGATGGCGGCCTTGGCCGCCGCGTAGTAGCCGGAGCCCACCGGGGTCACCGTTGCGCCGATCGAGGAGGGCGACGACGCCGATGTGCGCACCCTGTTCGAGACGCACTTCTTCGGCACGGTCTCGATGATCAAAGCGGTGCTGCCCGGCATGCGGGCCCGTCGCAGTGGGGCGATCGTCAACATCTCCTCGATCGGCGCAACGGTGACCCCGGTGGGCTCCGGCTACTACGCGGCGGCCAAGGCCGCCATCGAAGGGAGTG
>NZ_LZIX01000209.1:0-5985 GCF_001666955.1 Mycobacterium sp. E735
CGGTTCGACCGGTACGGGGGCCGGGAGGTGTTGTACGTGGCCGACATCGACATGCCTCGGCCCGGGCCCGGCGAGGTGGTGGTCGAGGTCCGCGCCGCGGGGATCAATCCGGGTGAGGCGGCTATCCGAAGCGGCGCGATGCATGAGATGTTTCCCGCGACCTTCCCATCCGGGCAGGGCAGCGACCTCGCCGGGGTCGTTACCGAGGTCGGCGCCGGGGTCACCGAATTCGCGGTGGGCGACGAGGTTTTGGGGTTCAGCTTCCGCCGATCCAGCCACGCGACCCACACGGCCGTCCCAGTGGGCCAGCTGATCCGCAAACCGCCCCAACTCAGTTGGGAGGTGGCGGGTTCGCTCTACGTCGTCGGCGTGACGGCGTACGCTGCCGTCCGGGCCGTGGCACCGCAACCGGGTGAGACGGTCGGCGTCTCGGCGGCCGCGGGCGGGGTGGGGGGCATCGCCGTGCAACTTCTCGCGCTCCGCGGGGCACGGGTGCTCGGCATCGCCGGACCCGACAACGCCGACTGGCTGCGCGCCCACGGCGCCATCCCGATCCCGTATGGGGACGGGCTGACCACTCGGCTGCGCGAGGCGGCACCGTCCGGGATCGACGCGTTCATCGACTTGTTCGGCCCCGACTACGTGCAGCTTGCCGTCGATCTCGGCGTCGCACCCGAGCGAATCGACACCATCATCTCGTTCCAGAAGGCCGCCGAGGTGGGCGCCAAGACCGAAGGCAGCGCCGAGGCGTCCACGCCGGAGGTGTTGACCGGGATAGCCGGCCTCGTCGCCGACGGCGCGATCGATTTCGAGGTCGCCGCCACCTACCCGCTGGATCGGGTCGCCGACGCCTACGAAGAATTGGAGAAGCGCCACACCCGCGGCAAAATCGTTCTGCTGCCTACGGATTCACAATGACGCGGCGGGGCCGACGACTCCCGCCTGCACGATCTTGACCACCACCAGGGCTACCGCGACGACTAGATAAGCCCGCAGGGTGAACAGCCCCGCCCGGCGAACGGGCGACATGGCCGGCGGGCCAGGCCGGCGAGGCCGGGTGTCTGCCAACTCATCCGATCCTGCCGGCGGACCGCGCGGCGCTCGGCGCGGGTGAGCGTTGGGGTGTCGTCGAGCTCGTCGACCTGCTCGGGATCCAGGCCGCCCCCGAGCGCCCGTACGGCGGCCCCGGCTCCGTCGCGCCGATGCGGCCGAACGCACCGACGATGTCGCCGGCGGGTGGCGCGGCCGGAGTCGTTGGCGCGCTGACGGCGCCGAGGGCCTCAAATGACACGGGGGTCATGGTGTGTTCGCCCGAAGCGTCACCGGCGGTCGCCGGTCGAGGGGTGGCCGCCCAGCGAGGCCGTGACCACCGCGATCGGCATCCGCGACACGTACAGGTTCGCCCGCTCCTGGGGAGTCAGGGCGCTCCGCGCGTGCAGCTTGGTCGCCAGCAGGCGCGCCGACCGCAGCAATGCCCGGCCGCGCCCCCCGGTGCGACCGGTAACACGTTGTGTGACAACAAAAGCCATGATCTTCTCCTTCAGGGGAGGTCCGATCGGCTCAGATCAGGCGGGCAGCGACGGCGAGCCGCGGGCGCGTTGAACGTGCCCGGATTGCCAGCGATGATCGCGAAAGCTCAAGCGGCAGAACGAATGCCGGAACCGGATCGGGACAAGACGGATTTCGGATAGGGACTATCGCCTGGACTCATCTCGCCCTCACCTCCTCACGGCCATGACACGCGCGGGTGTCATCACATGTCACCTGAACGAGGGAGGAGCGAATGCCGGCAACACGCCGCCGACGCACCCCTCTCGTCGGAGCTTCGGCACTGCACGGCGTATCCGGAACTCCGTCGACGGCCGTTCCGGAAGCCACTTGGGCTCAACCCTTGGGTCCGGGAAGAGCTGTCCTGACCCGGGGCGTCTCTCGACGTTCGGGGTCAGTGGCCTGTGTCCGTGCAGACGCCTCACCTACCGAGGTGCTTGCGAAGACCTTTCTACACCGCGGCCCAGTGCCCGTCAAACTCATTTACGTAGCCATTGCGGCAGGTCGTGGCCCCCGCCGCCGCTGCGCAGCCGCTCGCGCGCCGCCGACGCCTACCCTCGACGGCATGGCCAACACTCTCCAAGACCCGAAGGTCGCGTCCGTGCTCGACCGCATGTACACCGAAGCGCAGAACCAGATGTCGCTGTTGCGTCAGCGGATTGGTGACTTCGACCGGCCGATGACGGCGCAGGAGCGCGCCGACGCGATGAGCGAGTTCTACATCCCGGTCACGCCCGATGCCGGCCGGTTGCTCTATGCGCTGGTGCGCGCGACCCGTCCGGCGACGGTCGTCGAATTCGGCATGTCGTTCGGCATCTCCGCCGTCCACCTGGCGTCTGCGGTGCGCGACAACGGCGCCGGCCGAGTGGTGACGACCGAGCTCAACGACTCCAAGATCGCCGCCGCAAGACAGACATTCGCCAGCACCGGCCTCGACGACGTGATCACGATCCTCGAAGGAGACGCGCTGGCCACGCTGGCCACCCTGGACGGACCGGTCGACTTCGTCTTGCTCGACGGTTGGAAGGACTTGTACCTGCCGGTGATCGAGCTGCTCGAGCCGCGGCTGTCGACGGGCGCCTTGGTGGTCGCCGACAACGCCAGCGCCGCGGACACCCAACCGTATCTGGACCGGGTGCGTGATCCCGAGAACGGCTACGTCAGCTTCAACTTCGCGGTCCGGGACAGCGACAGCATGGAATTGAGCTGCCGCACCGGGGCTTAACGCAGCGATTCCTCGAGCCACGGCGTCAACCACTTCACCCCTTCGGGCGTGAGGTGGACGCCGTCGCTGCGCACCTTGATGCCGTCGACCTTGGCGGTGTAAACGCCGTCCGGGCAGAGCTTCTTGTTCAGGTCCAGGATCTGCACGTTGGGGTGATGGCTCACCGTCTTGCGCAGCATGGTGTTCCACAGATTGACCCGATCCGGTTGGTCCTCCGGATACAGTCGCCCGTCCGGCTTTTCGCCGCCCCTGCTGTAGGGCACCGTGGCGACCACCACGCGAACGCCGGTGGACCCCACGATGTTCAGCGCCCGCTCCAGCTCACCGTTGAGGTACGCGTCGAACGTGGGATCGCCGATGTGGGTCCACTGACCCTCGTTGACGCGGTCGACCGTTTCCCAACGGCCGATGACCAACAGCGCGACGTCCGGTTGGTCCTGGGCGACCTGCGTCGCCCACCTGATCGGCCAACCGTCGCACTCCGGCCTCTGCTCCAGGGTTTGACCGATGTACCGATACGGCGTGCCGCGCACCAGGCTGCAGCCGATGACGGTGTGGTCGAGAAACGCGTATCCCGGCGTCGGCGGCAGGTAATGCATCCACGTCCACCCGATCGAATCCCCGAACACCGAAACGGTGAACGGCCGGTTGGGATCGCGGGGACCGGCGGGGCGGCCGCCGCCCGGCGGCGACGGGGACACGGCGGCGACCGCCGAGACTCCCGGCGGCAGGCCGGCCTCGCGCAGGCCGGGACCGGTCCCCACCGGGACCACCAGCAGGGTCACCGCGGCGGCGCTGGCCACGGTCGCCGCAGCCAACGGCAGCAGCGGTACCCGCGCCGGCCGCCAACGCCGGATCGGCTGCTCGATCAGCCACCAGGACGCCGCGGCCAGCGCCACCGTCGCAGCGCACCGCGCGGCGAACAGCGGCAACCCGTTCCATCCGGTGCGTTCGCCGTTGAGTGCCAGGAAGATTGGCCAGTGCCACAGGTAGACGCCATAGGAGATGGTGCCCAGCCACACCAGCGGGGGCGCGGCCAGGATGCGGGCGACCACCCCGCGCTGCTCCAAGGCCACCGGCGCCACCACGACGACGGACGCAACCGCGACCCCGATGAGCAGACCGTGGCGGAATTCGCCGCTGTCGCCGGTCGCGTAGTGGGTCGCCGCCGCGAGCCCCGCCAGCCCGACGAGCGGCAGAACGCGGGCGACGCGCCGCGCCCACCGGGTTCGGATCAGGCACCAGCCGCGGTTCAGCGACGGCCAGTCGCGAACCAGCAGAGCCGCCGCCGCGGCGCCGGTCAGCAACGCCTGCGCGCGGGTATCGGTGCCGAAATACACGCGATCCCGGGTGCCGTCGGACACCATCACCATGGCGACCGCGGCCGAAGCCAGGGCCCCCAGGGTGGCGATGACGAACGTCGCGAATCGGACATCGCCGACGGTCGCGCGGGTGAAGCGGCGCCTCGCGCGCGCGGCCAACACCAGCGTCACCGCGATCAGCAGCACCGGCCACACGAAGTAGTACTGCTCCTCCACCCCGAGTGACCAGGTGTGCTGCAGCGGCGAGGGCGGGGCACCCTGCGTGAAGTAGTCGGTCTTCTGGGCGACGAACCGCCAGTTCGCCACCCACAGGAACGCCGCGATCGCGTCGTCGCGCAGGCCGGTGAGGGAGCGGTCGGGAAGGAGTTGGCGGGCGGCGCCCACGGTGAGCACCATCAGCACCAGGGCCGGCAGCAGCCGCCGTGCGCGGCGAATCCAGAAGCCGGTCAGCTCGATACGGCCGGTGCGGCCGAGCTCGTCCAGAAGCAGCGAGGTGATCAGGAATCCGCTGAGCACGAAGAAGACGTCGACACCGATGAATCCGCCGCCCACCCCGGGGATGCCGCCATGGCCGACCAGCACCAGCGCGACGGCGATCGCACGCAGCCCGTCGAGCGCCGGAATCCCGCTGCGCCGCTCCGGCTTGTCCCAGATCGCCAGCCGACCGACCCTGCGCACGGGAGCGACCCACCGGGTCCGCCGACCACGGCGAGCCGGCGCGGTATTGATCCCGCCCGGCTCAGCACTCGCGGTTAGCGCGCCCTGACCACCTTGTCGCCCGGCGCCATAGTTGATGCCGATACGTCGCTGCCCCTCCTCTTGATCGGAGCCAGCTTAAAGGCGCCGGTGGCGCTTGCGCGGAAGACACGCAACGGTTTTCCGATTTCGTCGGAGAGTTCGAGCCCGCGGGCTGAGGGCCGGCAGCGGCGGCGCGTCGACACGAACGCGCGCGCGTGAGCGGCGCCGGTGCCCGCGCGGCTCGCGGCCGCCGCGACTAGGGTCGACAACGACCAATGATGATGCAGAGGAAGGCTCACCCATGCGCGGCGTCGTAATGCATGCCCCGGGGGACGTGCGAGTCGAAGACCGGGGTGATCCCGAGATAATCCATCCGACGGACGCGATCATCAAGATGTCGGCGACCTGCATCTGTGGTTCGGATCTGTGGCCGTACCGCGGCGCCGACGAGGTGCACAACGCCCCCATGGGACACGAATACGTGGGCATCGTGGAGGAGGTCGGCAGCGACGTCCGCAACGTCGCGCCCGGCCAATTCGTCGTCGGCTCCTTCGTCACGTCGGACAACACCTGCGAGATCTGCCGAGCGGGCTATCAGAGCCGCTGCGTGCACGGTGAACTCATGGGCAACATCGGCACCCAGGCCCAATACGCGCGCATCCCGCTGGCCGACGGCACCCTGGTGGCCACACCCGAGATGCCGCCCGCAGAGATGATCCCCAGCCTGCTGGCGGCCTCCGACGTATTGGGCACCGGCTGGTTCGCCGCGGTGGCGGCCGAGGCCGGTCCCGGCAAGACCGTCACCGTGGTCGGCGACGGAGCGGTCGGACTGCTCGGCGTCCTGGCCGCCAGGCAACTCGGCGCCGAGCGGGTCATCGCGATGAGCCGGCACCGCGATCGCCAAGCGTTGGCCCGCGAGTTCGGGGCGACCGACATCGTCGAAGAACGCGGCGACGAAGGTGTGGCCAGGATCAAAGACCTGACGAACGGCCTCGGCGCCCACAGCGTCGTGGAGGCGGTCGGCACCCAGCAATCGATGATGCAAGCGATCTCCGCCACCCGACCGGGCGGTCACGTGGGCTACGTCGGCCTCTCGCACGACGTCGCGCTGCCCGGCGATGAGCTGTTCTTCTCCATGGTGCACCTGCACGG
>NZ_LZIX01000210.1:0-725 GCF_001666955.1 Mycobacterium sp. E735
GCGGTGTAGTGGGCCAGCCACCGCGAACCGGTGAGGCCGGAGATGGAGGAGAACACCACGAAGTGGCGCACCGGTGTGGTCAGGGTCAGGCGGTGCAGCAGCGCCGCGGCGTCGAGCTTGGGCGCGAACATCGCCGTGACGTCGTCGTCGGTCATTTCGTCGAGCAGCACTGGGCCGCCGGCGTAGGCAGCCAGGTAGATGCCCTCCAGGGGCGGCAGGTCGGCGCCGAACCGGTCGAACAGCGCGGCCATCGCGGTCTCGTCGGTGGCGTCGGCGGCGACGGTGACCAGCGTGGTCCCGGCCGCGGCAAGGCTTTCGGTCAGTTCGTCGAGCCGCGAACCGGGGTTGCGCGAAACGGCGACGATCGTCTTTGCGCCCATCCTGGCGAGTTCGCGGATCAGGTGTGGGCCGATGTTTCCGGTGGCGCCGATGACCAGCTGGCAGGCGCCGCCGTCCAACGTGACGGCTTGGGTGGGCAGGGCGCGGTGTTGCAATCGCGGGACGTGGCGCAGGCCCTGCCGGTAGACGACCTGGTCCTCGCCGTCGGTGCCGGCGGCTTCGGCCAGCAGCCGGGGCACGGTCAGTTCGGCGGGTACGGCTTCATCGAAGTCGATGATGCCGCCCCAGATTTCGGGGTGTTCGAGTGCGAGGGTGCGTCCCAGGCCCCACAGCGCCCCGTGTGCGGAGTTGGCGCGGTCGCCCTCGGTGGTCGGTCGGCCGTGCGG
>NZ_LZIX01000211.1:0-39981 GCF_001666955.1 Mycobacterium sp. E735
TTCCCCCATGATGTTCTCGGTCATCCGCGTCCGTGCGATGGGGGCGACGGCGTTGATGGCGATGCCGTTGCGGGCACCTTCGATGGCGAGAACGTGCATCATGCCGATGAGGCCCATCTTGGCGGCGCCGTAGTTGGCTTGACCGAAGTTCCCGAAAAGTCCGGTGCCGGAAGTGGTCTGAACGATCCGTCCGTAATTCTGTGCCCGCATGATCGGCCACACGGCCCGCGTCACGTTGAATGCGCCGGCGAGGTGTACCGATATGACCGCATCAACCTGCTCGGCGGTCATGTTCTTGAAAGCCGCGTCGCGCAGAATCCCCGCGTTGTTCACCAGAATATCGACCCGGCCGAAGGCGTCCATCGCCGTTGCCACGATCGCGGCGCCGCCGTCCTCGGTGGCCACCGAGTCCCCGTTGGCGACCGCGGTGCCGCCCGCGGCTGTGATCTCGTCGACCACGGCCTGGGCCGCCGACGTCGACGCGCCGCTGCCGTCCACGGCGCTGCCCAGGTCGTTGACCACGACGCGGGCACCGCGCCGTGCGAGCTCGAGGGCGTGACAGCGGCCAAGGCCGCCACCGGCGCCGGTGACGATGGCCACCTGGTTATCGAAAGTCATTGACTGCATAGGTGAGAGGTTACATTTACTCAATCGAGAGCAGTAATTTGCATTGGAGGGGACATCCATGGGCGGCCCGACTGAACTGCTGCCGCATGCGCGTCGGCGCGCCGAGGCGCTGCGGCCCCGGTACCGCGCCGCCGGCCTGTGGACCGGGGAACCGTTCGACATGGTGCGCTCCGCAGCCGCCCGGCATCCCGGCCGTCCAGCGGTGGTGGACCGAGGCGCCGAACTCACCTACGGCGAGCTGGACGAGCGCATCGATTCGGCCGCCGTGGCCATGGCAGACGCCGGTGTCGTGCCGGGCAGCGCGATCGTCTTGGTGGTCGGCAACGACGTTGACTCGGTGGTCGCGATCCACGCGGCGTTGCGGGCGGATGCGATGGTGCTGCTCGTGCCGCGTAGTGCCGGGGCCAAACACGTCGCCGACATTCTCACCCGCACCCGGGCGCGGCTCGGCGCGGCGCCGAACTGGACGGCGGTCTCCGAGCCGGAATTATCCGGGCTGTGCCGTTGGATCGAACTCGGTGCCGGTGAGCGCTTGGCCAGCGATCCGCCGCGCCCGGCGCGGCCGGCCGACGAACCATCCTTCGTGCTCTACACCTCGGGTACGACGTCTCGGCCAAAGGGCGTGATCCACTCGCTCAGCACATTGGCCAAAGCGTCGGCGAACTACATTGCGGCGGCGGGCCTGGGTTCAGAAGACCGGATTTTTCTGATCAGCCCGCTGGCGTCGGTCACCGGTGTCTTGCAAGCGCTGTTCATCGGACCGATGCTCGCAATACCGGTGATTCTCGAGGACCGTTGGAACCCGTCGGCGACGTGCGACCTGCTGGTCACCTCGGGTGCGACGTGGTACGGCGGTCCGGACCGGCTGCTCGACCGGATACTCGATGAGGCCGTGGCGCGCGACGCCGTCGTCCCGCTGCGGGCGGTTTATCTCGGCGGCACGACGCTGGACCGGCGGATCGTCGAACGCGTCGAAGACGATTTCGGCATCGTCGTCATGCGTGCGTATGGGTCCTCGGAGGCACCGGTAAGCACCTCCGGTCTGCGGGGCGAGTCGCGGGCGGTGCGCCATGCCGACGACGGAGTGGCGCTCGACGATGTCGAAGTGCGCGTCGGATCCGCGGCCGAATCCGCCGAATGCTGCATCAGGGGGCCGCACACGTTCCTCGGATACACCGACGCCGAGGACGACAAGATGGCGTTCGACGGCGACTGGTTCCGCACCGGCGATGTGGCGGACATCGTCGGCGACCGGGTGCGGATCGTCGGCCGCATCAAGGACATCGTGATTCGCAACGGGCTGAAGATCCCGGCGGCCGAGGTGCAGGAGGCCGTTTCTCGGATCGCCGGGGTCCGCGAGTGTGCGGCCTATGCGGTCGCCGACGACACCACCGGAGAGCGGCTGGCCATGGCAATTGTGCTCGAACCCGACGTCGATATCACTCTGGCCGAGGTCGCCGTCGCTCTCGTATCCGAGGGGATGCCGAAATACAAACTGCCGGAAGAACTCGTGCTGTGGGACGAGCCGCTTCCAATCAACGCCAACGGCAAGATCGACCGCGCGAAGCTTGACGAAGGGTCGGTCGGGCGGCGCCGTTTGCTCGCCGACCGTCTCGCGACTGCGGGATAACGGGCAGCCGGCGAAGCTTAGGCGCGTGCCGGGCGGAATACCGGTACGACGAATCCGTCGCCGTCTTCGCGGAAGGCAACCATCAGATCCATGTCTGCGCGCAGGTCTTCGATGGCGCAATCCTCGACGACGGTCATCAGCCGTGGCCCCTCTTCGAGGTCCACCATTGCCAGTACGTACGGAACATGGGCGTCGAAGGGCGCGGCGTTCTGGTGGATGACGCTCCAGGTGTACAGCCGCGCGCGTCCGGTGGCCGGCGCCAATTCGACGTCCTCGCACCAACAGTGCGGGCAGAACGGCCGTGGGTACAACGAGGCCCGACCGCAGGACCGGCATCGGTTGACCGTCAATCTGCGGTCCTGCGCGGCCGCCCACCAGGCCTGTCCGTCGGTGTCGATCGTGGGCCGATCGGGTGCCGTCACTACTGCCTCCCGAGAATCATCGTGGCGCTGTGGGTGAAGAACCCGCCCATGGCGTGCACACAGGCCAACCGGGCCCCGCCGACCTGGCGCCGCCCGCATTCGCCTCGCAACTGCCGCACCGCCTCGACCATGAGGAACATCCCTCGCATACCGGGATGGCAGGAGGCCAGCCCGCCTCCGTCGGTGTTGGTCGGCAGCGCCCCGCCCGGGCGCAGCGCACCGGATTCGATGTACGGTCCCCCTTCGCCCTTGGCGCAAAAGCCCAGATCTTCGACGGTCAGCAGCACGGTGGACGTGAAGGAGTCGTAGAGCTGGCACACGTCGATGTCACCCGGGCCGACGCCCGCCTGCGCGAAGGCTCGCGGGCCCGAGCGGGCGGCGGCCGAGGTCGTGAAATCGGGCCATTGGCTCATGCTGACGTGGGATGTCGCGTCGGCCGACCCGAGAATCCAGATCGGCTCTTTCGCGCAATCCTTGGCCACCCGCTCGCTGGCCAGCACGACGGCGCCACCACCGTCGGTGCGCAGGCACACATGCTTGGAGGTGAACGGGTCGGCCAGCATCGGTGCGCTCGCCACGTCGGCCACTGTGATGCGGTCGCGCTCAAATGCGTTCTCGTTCATGGCCGCCCACTCGTGGGCGGCGACGGCGACTTCCGCCAGCTGGTCGACGGTCGTGCCGAATTCGATCATGTGTCGCCTGGCCGCCATGGCGTACTTGGCGATCAACGTCGCGCCGTACGGCGTCTCGTACTGCAGGACGCCTCCGGTGCCCATGGCGGCGGCGGACGGTCGCACCCGGCGCCTGACGTCCGAGCGCGCGGTCGATCCGTACGTCAACAAGGCGACCTCGATCTGCCCTGCCGCGATCGCTGCCGCGGCGTGACCGGCCATGACTTCCCACGAGGATCCTCCGACGTTGGTCGCGTCGACCCAGTCGGGGCGCAGACCGAGGTACTCGCCGACCTCGACCGGCGGAAGCAACGTCCCATGAGCACCGAAACCGTCGACGTCGTCCTTCGTCAGGCCCGCATCGACGACCGCGCGCCGCGAGGACTGCGCCATCAGCGCCATGGCGGTCTTATCGGGAACTCGACCGCAGTCGGAAAGGGCTGCGCCCACGATAGCGACGCGATTCGGCGGCATAGCTCATGGTTATCACACCGCCGCCCGCTCGATAACGACAGTTCGCAGAAAGATGGAAACCGCATTCTCGGTCGGCTACCGTGAGCCTATGACGACGGCGCTGCGGGACGCCTTGCGAGGACACCCCCTGGTGCTGTGCCTGGCTCTGCTCAACTCACGCACCCCTGATGTTCCCGCGGTTGCGGCGGCCTGCGGGTACGACGCCGTTTATGTCGATCTCGAACACACATCCACGTCATTGGAAACCGCACAGATGCTCTGCATGAGCGCGCTCGGGGCGGGGATATCCGGTCTGGTGCGGGTGCCGTCGCACGACGCCAGCGTCATTGCCCGTGTGCTGGATGGCGGGGCAGTGGGAGTGATTGTCCCGCATGTGAATTCGAAGAGCGAGGCGGAGGCGGTGGTTCACGCCGCGCGGTTTCCCCCGCTCGGCCATCGATCGATATCGGGTCCCAACGCTGTCAGCGGATTCGGGCAGCGTCCGGCGACACAATTGGTCGAGGTGCTCGAACGGCGCACCGTCGTGGCCGTGATGATCGAGACTCCGCAGGCGGTCGAAGCTTGCGAGTCCATCGCGTCGGTGGAAGGCGTCGACATGATCCTCGTCGGGCCGAGCGATCTGACCGCTGAAATGGGCATCCACGGGCAGTATGAGAATCCCCATTTCCAGCGTGCGGTAGAATCGGTCGCGGCGGCTTGCCGAAGTCACGGCGTGGCGCTCGGGATGGCCGGAATAAAGTCCCTCGAACTGCTCAGTCGTTTCGTGGGGATGGGTTTGCGGTTCATCTCGGCGGGGACCGACATTGGGATGATGACGGAGGCGGCCACCACGCGCGCGCAAGCGCTCCGCGGGCTGAGCGAGTCACCGCGCGAACCGATTTGCACGAACGACGACCAATAGCCGCAGTGAGCCAACCCATTCAGGAGGACCGGATGCCGACAGCCATCTATACCGAACCCGTCACCGACACGATGGCGTGGACCGGGGCCGACTTCAAGAGCAAGGAGGACTTCGCGTTCGACTTATCGGCCCGCAACGTAGCGGCTTTGGAATCGATCCTGGCCAAGACGGCGAACAAGGACCGAGACGACATCACGCCCGAGGACGCACGGCACCCGGATCTCGACGACGATCTGGCCCGGCTCTACCGGGAACTAATGTTCGGCAAAGGCTTGGCCTGCGTGCGCGGCTTTCCGGTCGAACAGCACTCGATCGAGGAACTCGAACGAATTTACTGGGCGTTCTGCACGCACCTCGGGTATCTCGTGTCGAACAACTCCTTCGGTCACCGGATGGTGCGCGTGCAGGAGGAGATCCTGCCGGGTGGCGTACAACCAGCCCGGGGCACCAAATCCCGGGCTGAACTGGCGATGCACAACGACGCCGCCGACATCCTGTCGCTGCTGTGTGTGTATCCCGCGGCGCAGGGTGGGGAGAGCCAGTTCGCCAGCGGGCCTGCTGCGCACAACCGGGTTCTGGCGGAACGGCCGGATCTGCTCGAAGTGCTCTACCGGGGGTTCCCGCATCATCGCCGCAGCGAGCAGCCCGACGACCAACCCGACGTGACGCCCTATGACGTGCCCGTCTTCTCCCAAATCGACGGACGAATCTGCATCAACTTCACCTACAGCAGCATCCTGCCCGCGATGCACGCCCTGGGCCGTGAGTTCACGCCACAAGAGGTCGAGGCGGTGGATCTACTGCGCAACATCCTGGTCGAGCAGCAAGTCGAATTCCGACTGGAATCCGGCGAGGCCGCGGTGGCCAACAACTTCGCGATGTGCCATTCGCGGTCCGACTTCGTCAGCAGCAATGATCCGAAGAAGGCGCGCTGCTTCCTGCGGGCGTGGATGGAAGTGCCGCGCGAAGACCGCCGACTGCCGATCGGCCGTGAGTACTTCCACATGGAGAACAAGGACCTGCGCCTCGGATACGACGTAGTCGAGGGCCGCGACGGCGCCATCGCCCGCAACGACTACAAGAACGTCAACACCGAACTGGCCGAAATGTTCAAGGCGGCGCAGGCGAAACCCAAAGTCAAGAACACGTGAGCGTTCGTCCGCGTCTGGTTTACGAGCGGTGGACGGATCCCGTGGCCGGCGAGATCCTCGAAAATGCCGACGTCGACCTGGTCAAGCTCGACTTGACCGCGGCCGACACGGACAGCTGGGCCATCTTGGAATCCGCACACGGATACCAGGTCGCCACCCGCACGGACGTGGCCGGCTACGCCGGCGGTGCGCAGTGGCTGGCCGGGCCGGATTTGCTGCGACGGTGTCACAAGCTTCTCGCCGTGTGCTCGGCGGGCGCGGGGTACGACGTCATCGACGTGGACGCGTGCACACGCGCCGGAATCGCGGTGTGCAACAACTCCGGGCCGGGCGCGGAGGCGGTCGCCGAGCACGCGCTGGGCTTCATGCTCGACCTGGCCAAGAAGATCACCGCGGGAGACCGGATGCTGCGAGCCGGTTCCCTCAGCGATCGAATGGTCCTGCGGGGCAATCAGTTGATGGGCAAGACGCTGGGTGTCATCGGGCTCGGGGCGATCGGTGGGCGCCTGGTTGAACTGTGCGCGCCGTTCGATATGGAGGTCCTCGTTTTCGACCCTTACCTCGACGAGGCGAGCGCGCGAGCACGCGGGGTGCGAGCCGTTGCGCTTGCCGAACTGCTCGAGCGCTCGGACTTCGTCCAGGTGACCTGTCCGTTGACCAGTGAGACCGAGGGATTGATCGGCAGTCGGCAGTTCGCGGCGATGAAGCCGACAGCGTTCTTCATCACCACAGCGCGCGGACCCGTCCATGACGAAACCGCGCTCCTCGAAGCGCTCCGCACCGGAGGAATCGCCGGGGCGGGGTTGGATGTGTTCCATGAGGAACCACCGCGCCAGGAAAATCCGTTGCTGCAGCTTGCCAATGTGGTGGCCACGCCCCACACCGCGGGTATCACGGTCGAGGCCACGCGCGATATCGCCGTTGCCACGGCTACGCAGTGGCAGACGATCTTCGGCGGCGGTGTGCCACCACGGCTACTGAATCCCGATGTCTGGCCCCGCTTCTGCGACCGATTTCAAGACGCATTCGGATTTCGTCCCAGCGCCACAAGCGTTTTGGAGAGCGGGGGTCGGATCAGATGAGTGAGTACAAAACGATCGACGTCGAGGTGCGGGATCACACCGCTTGCGTGACCCTCAACCGCCCCGAGGTCCTCAACGCGATCAACGACGAGATGATCGCCGAACTGTCGATCGCATACTCGGAAATCGAACGTTCCCAACAGATCTGGACGGTCATCATTACGGGCGCCGGACGCGCCCTGTGCGTAGGCGCGGACGTCAACAAGGCGGCCGACCACGACATGGACAACGCGGCCGGAATCGACAACCAGGGCGAGCCCATCCTCAGCTCGATGCGCCAGTGGGACGCGCCCCAAGAGGCTACGCCGCCGTGGCTGCAGATGACCAAGCCGATCATCTGCGCCGTCAACGGCATCGCCTGCGGAGCGGGACTGGATCTCGTGACGACCGCGGACATCACCGTCGCGTCGGAGCACGCGACGTTGATGGATCCGCATGTCAGCATCGGCGTGACGTCCGGGCGCGAAGGGGTGCGGCTTGCCCGGATTCTGCCGCTGCCCGTCGCGATGCGGTTGATCTTGATGGGCAAGCACGAACGACTCGACGCCCAACGGGCCTACGACCTGGGTATCTTCACCGAGGTGGTGGCGCACGACTCATTGGTGGACCGGGCGTGGGAGATCGCCGGAATCGTCAATTCAAATGCGCCACTGGCGGTACGAGGTTCGCGGATGGCCGTGCGCAAGGGTCTCACGCTGCCCATCTATGAGGCCGAACTGCTCGCCGAGAACTATCGGATGAAAGTCGCGCTGACCAAGGACGCCGTCGAGGGGCCGCGAGCCTTCCTCGAAAAGCGCAAACCCGAGTGGAAGGCGTTGTAGTACCCGCGACCCGAAATCCCCGGAGCCAGTTGTTCACACCATGCCGAAGAACGTTTTGGCGTTGGTGGACAACACCTTCCGCTTTGTCTCCTCGTCCAGGCCCTCCGTCGCCTTATTGGCGACCTCCAGGCTCCTCGGCCAGTTGGTGTCGTTGTGCGGGTAGTCGGTCTCGAACATCAGCTGGTCGGGGCCGACGAGATCGAGGATGCGGAAGGCGACCGGGTCGCCGAAGGTGGAGAAGTAGACGCGCCCCGGCACCTGATTGCTGGGCGGTTCGGTCAACAGGGGATGAATGCCGCCCCAGGCCCGACGGTCCTCCCAGACCTCGTCGACACGCTGCAGGTAGTAGGGAATCCAGCCGGCCTGCGCCTCGGCGAATGCGATCTTGAGGTCCGGAAATTGAACGAGCTTGGCGGAGAACAGCCAGTCGACCAACGCGATCGTGCAGTTGACCGCCATGAGCGCGCTGGTAACCACGTGCGGAGAGTCGGGCGAGGACTTGGTGAGTGAGGAACTCGACCCGATGTGCAACATGATGCCCACTTGGTTGCGCTCACAGGACGCGAAGAAGGGGTCCCAGTAGCCGCTGTGGATGGAGGGCAGGTCGAGACGGCTGGGTAGCTCGGAGAAGCACACCGCGCGCATTCCCTTGGCGGCAACCCGTTCGACCTCCTTGGCGGCGAGTTCGACGTCCCACAGCGGAATGATCCCCAGCGGGATCAGCCGCCCGTTCGAGCTACCCCCCCATTCGTCGATCTGAAAGTCGTTGTAGGCCTCGACGCAAAGTCTGGCGAGTTCCTTGTCCTTGCCGTAGAGAAAACGTTGGCCGCAGAAGCGGACCAGCGTGTTGGGGAAGCAGGCCGAGGCCTCGATGCCTGCGATGTCCATGTCCGCGAGCCGGTCCGCCGGTCGAAAGCAGCCGGGACGCATCTCGTCGTAGGTGATCGGGTCGGTGCTGAGCTCGTCGAGGTCGTAGCCGGCGGCGGCACTGATGAGGGGGATCGGGATGACCGCATCCTCGTAGTGCCAGATATCCGCGTCACGGCCGTCGGGATCCTCGACGAATGCGACATCGGACGTGACGCTCGGGTCCATGCGCCCCTTGGTGCGAACGATTCGCGGCCCGATGTCGCGGTAGCGCTCCGGCAGCCTGCTTGTCCACAGATCGGCCGGTTCCACCAGGTGGTCATCCGGCGAGACGATCAGAATGTCTGCACTCAACGCTGCACTCCTTCGACGGCCCGCGGCTTCAATTCGCGGCGCACTGATTCGTAGAGAGAATGACCGTTTCCACGGTACCGCATGCGATTCGATTCGAGGTACGCGGGGACGCTTGGCTGGCCAGGAACACCCCGCGGTGTCGCGCGTCTGGTAGGGCGCCATCGCGGCCGTGCCCGGAAAGCCTTCTCCGGCAGGGCGGCACGCGCGTCGACAAAACCCGACGGAGGATGGAAACCGTCAATCACGCAAAGCGGCAATCAACATACACGGGTAGGTAGGACGCACATTTTCGCGTGCGGGCGAGTATTCTTGTTCGCACTATGCCTACGAAGAAGCCCGCCGGCCGCCCGATCGAAACCGGCTTGGAACTTGTTGACAACGACGTCGAGGTGCCCGGCACCTGGCAGCAACGCACGATCGAGCGGCGCCTGAGCACGGCGCGGGCGCGCGCCCTCGCCCGCAGTTCGCGGTTTCTGGCCACCGCCCTGGAGTTGGTGGAGGAGTCCGGTAAGGCCGACTTCACGATCCAGACGCTCATCGACCGGTCGAACCTGAGCTTGCGAGCGTTCTACCAACACTTCGCGGGCAAGGAAGAACTTCTGTTGGCGCTCTACGAGAACGTCACCAGTCAATTCACGGAGGACATCCGGCAGGAGGTCGCCGCGGCCGACGGCCCGATGGAGCAACTCGAGGCGTTCTGCAGGGGCGTCCTGTCCCGCGCGGAATCTTCGGAAGCGGTCGGTGGCCGGGTCATGACGATCTACAACCTCAGCCTGGAGATCGAGCGGCCGGATGACTTTGCCAAGGTGTGGGAACCCCACCAGAAGCTGCTGACGAAGATCATCACGTCGTGCGCCCGGGCCGGGCTGGTGCGCACGGACATGACCCCCGCCCAGCTGACCACGCTGCTGAACACCACCCTCACCGCGCTCGCGCAGATTGGCGTCTTCCACCTGGGTGGCGGCAAGGACCCCAAGCTGACGGAGGACCAGTTGTGGGCATGGTGCAAACAGGCCGTCACGCCGCCCGTCGACGGCGCCAAGGCCCGGCCCGCACGCAAGGCGGCGCCGCGGACGACCGCGGCGCGCCGGGGCAAAAAGTTAACGGGGTAGGCCGAGACCTCGCTGCGCGATGATCGTTCGCTGAATCTCGCTGGTGCCCGCGTAGATCGTGGTGCCCAGCGAGAACCGTAGGGAGTGTTCGAACCGCCCATGCTCTGGGGCGGTCGGCTCGAGATAGCTGCGCAAGCCGTCGGCGCCGACCAATTCGACCACATCTTGGCTGGCGCGTTCGAGCGCCTCGGTGCTGAACAGCTTGGACATCGGGCCCTCAGCCACCGGTATCTCGCCCTGTTCGTGCATCCATACGCATCGTCGCTGCAGCAGCATCGACACCTCGGTCTCCATGGCGACTCGGGCGAGCCGGCGCCGGACGTCGGACTTGGCGATGGGCGGTGCGCCATCATCGGGTCGGGTGCTGGTGGCCCAGTGTTCGGCATGATCCAGCAGTCGGATCAGGTGCGGGCCCCACCCCGATGCGTGCTCGTAGCGCAGCGAAAGCCCCAGCACCTCCCAGCCAGCGTCGACTTCGCCGATCCGCCACTCGTCCCCGACGCGGACGTCGCTGTAGAACGTGATGTTGGTCCGTTCTCCGGAGAGAGTCCAGACCGCCTGTGCCTCAAAGCCATCCGAGGCGCAAGGCACGAGAAACATTGTCAGACCTTGGTGCTTGGGCTTGTCGGGGCTAGTGCGTGCGAGCAGGAATATGAAGTCGGCGATGTGACCGTTGGTGGTGAACATCTTTGAGCCGTTGATCACCCAATCCGCATCTTCGCCAGATCCGTCGCGGACCGCCTTGGTGGCGGCCGCCGCGACATCCGACCCGCATTCGGGCTCGGTGAAGCCCAGCGCGATGGTGATGTCGCCGTTGAGGGCCCCGGCCAGAATGCGATCCTTCAACTCGGGAGTGCCGATCTCGCGGATGATCGAGGCCACCATCCGCGTAGTTTCGGAAAGATATACCGGCGCGTCACAACGCATGAGCTCCTCTTTGAGGATCTGCTCGTCCCATGCATCGCGGTTCTGTCCGCCGAACTCGACGGGCCAGCCCGGGGCGAAATACCCCTTGTCGACGAGACCTTTGGCGAACTCGTCGTCGTGGGCGACGCCGCTGCGGTAGATGCGCTCCTCGAACTCGGGGCTCAACACGTTTTGAAGGTGGTTGCGGACGCCGTCGCGGAAGCTTGCCGTGTCGGCATCGAGGTGAAAATGCATATGCATGGGCCAATCTGTCGTCGCACGCAGTCAAGGACGGTGCGTGTGATAATGCTAATCTCAAATCTGAGAGTAACCATATCCGCTTGTGTGAGGGACGTACGGTCGTGGACCTGAGCTTGACGAGTGAACAGCGGCAGCTGGTCGATTCGTTCGCCGCGCTGTTCACCCGTGAGTCGACCTCCGAGCGCATCCGGGCGGCCGAGCCGTCGGGCTTCGACGCCAAACTGTGGAAGGCGCTGCTTGAGACGGGTGCGGTTGAGATGGCAGTCGGTGAGGCCGCTGGAGGATGGGGTGCCTCGGAACTGGAACTCGCGCTGATCGCCGAACAATGCGGCCGGGCACTCGCATCCGCGCCCCTCATCGAAGCGCAAGTCGCCGCCCGCGCGCTGGCTGAGGCCGGCCATACCGGCGCCGGGTTGCTGAGCGAGGTCCTCGCGGGCGAGCGACTGGCCACACTCGCGCCCCGTCCCGCACGCGATGGGCGGTTGGAACTGGTCCCGGCAGGGGCGGTGGCAGACTACGTCATCGCCCTCTCGGAGGAACGGTTGCTGGCGGTGCCGGTCGGGGATAACCGGAAAGCGGTGGGAAACCTCGCGTCAATGCCCCTGGCTGACATCACGATTGGCTCAAACGCCGTTGTGCTCGCCGACAGGTCCGCGGCGCGCGAGCTGTTCTCACGGGCGCTCGACCTGTGGCTGACCATGACCGCCGTCGCATTGGCGGGCGCTGCCAAGAGAGCCGTCGAGATCGGCGTCGAATACGCCAGACAACGCCACGCCTTCGGCGCCGCAATCGGTTCCTTCCAAGCCGTATCTCACCCGCTGGCCGACAGCGCCACCGCCGCCGACGGGGCCAGGTTGCTCGGGCTCAAGGCGGCATGCGCCTTCGCCGACGAGCCCGATCGCGTTCGCGAACTGGCCGGCATGGCCTTCGCATTCGGGTACGAGACGGCGCGCGACGCGACGCGACGCAGCCTCCACATCCACGGCGGATACGGGTTCGGTATGGAGGGTGACATCCAGTTGTACTACCGCCGGGTCCGCGGCTGGGCAATGGTCATCGGCGATCCCGCGACCGCATTGGACCGCGTCGCCGATGCGCGTTACGGCGCGGTCGCGGGCTGAGTGGGGCCGCGGGGAGCAAGGATCGCGAAGCTCAACGTCGCCCGTGCCGCGAGCCGGTCTCGACCCACGTCGAATACGTCGACACCGACCACGATCATCCTCTTTCCCGCGCGGAGCAGCGTGGCACTCGCGCGCGCGGGGCCCTCGACAATCGGTGCCAGGAAATGGATGGACATGTCCGCGGTGCCCGCCCCGCTACCCTGACCCGCGTGCTTGACGGCGAGTCGCCCGCCGGCCACATCGATGAGCGTGGCGACCAACCCGCCCTGCAACGCGCCGCGGTAGTTCACCAGGTCCGGGCGGTTGTGCAGGTCGACGACGACCGACTCGTCGGTATCGACCACGTCGTAGAAGGGCAGCTGGCCGAACAGGTGACCGGGGATGGTCACCCCCATCGGTTGGGGCGCAGGCTGGCGGGACGACGTGGCGCTCACGCGTCGGACCGGACCTGGTCCTTGGCCGCCAGCACAACCGGGGGAGCGGTTCGCCAGTCCGGTACCCCCTGGGCCTCCCCGGCGGTCGGAACCTTGTCCTCGCGGATCTGCGCCCAGTGTGAGTGATTCAGTTGATGCAACGAGAAACACGACTGCAGCGCGTTGAAAAAGCCCATGTTGTCAACGGACTGGTTCACCGATTCCTTGATCAGCAACGCCGCCATCGTGGGGACCTGGGTGATGCGCCTTGCCAGCTCGAGTGTGCGCTCGGGGAGCTCTTCGCGCTTGAAGATCTTGCTCACCATCCCGATCCGGTAGGCCTCTTCGATTCCGATCGCGTCGCCGGTCAGCATGAGCTCTTTGGTGCGCCGCGGCCCGAACTCCCACGGATGGCCGAAGTACTCCATGCCGCACATGCCCAACCGCGTACCGACCACATCGGCGAAGCGCACCTCTTCGCTTCCGACGATCAGGTCACACGCCCAGATCAGCATCAGTCCCGCTGAGAACACATCCCCATGCACCTGTGCGATGGTGATCTTGCGGAGGTTTCGCCACCGAAGGTTGTTCTGAAAGAAGTAGTGCCATTCCTGCAGCATGGTTCTCTCGGCGCCGTCGCGGGTCCCGCCGTTGATCGTCACCGTGGGGTGCTGGCCCGGCCCCGGACTGAATTCCGCGCGCGCCTGCTTGGAACCGATATCGTGACCTGACGAGAACATCGGGCCCTCGCCGGCGAGGATGACCACGCGGACGTCGTCGTCGGCCTCCGCCCGCGCAAACGCGTCGTCGAGTTCGACCAGCATGCCGCGATTCTGGGCATTGCGCTGTTCGGGGCGATTCAGCGAAATGCGAATGATCATGCCGTCGTCGAAGGTCTCCCACTTCAAGAATTCGTAATCGTTCACCATTGGCCCTGCTTCCTCATCCCGTCCGGTAATGGTGTTATCTCTATATGAGAAGATATGTTCTCACGCGGTGGCCGAACTCGGCCGGAAGGGGTGCCCATGGCGGAGGGCCAACGCAGGCCGCGGGTGATTCTTTGGGGTCCGGGCCAGGTCGGTGTCGGCGCGCTGCGCGCCCTCATCGCGCATCCGGGTCTGGAGTTGGCCGCCGTGGTCGTCCACGCCGAAGCCAAGGACGGCAAGGATGCGGGTGACCTATGTGGAATGCCGGCGACCGGCGTCATCGCCACGCGGGATGTCGATGCCGCCCTGACGACGGACGCGGACGTGGTGGCCTATTTCGCTTCGGGCGACTATCGCTACCGCGAGGCGGCGCAGGACATAGCGCGCTGCCTGCGGTCGGGTAAGGATGTGGTGTGCACCTCACTGGTGCCGATGTGTTACCCACCCGCGGCGGACAGGGAAACCGTCGGCCTGCTCGAGGAGGCGTGCGCCGAAGGCGGCACCAGCTTCTTCAACAGCGGTGTCGACCCCGGGTGGGCCAACGACGTGATCGCGCTGACCATGACGGGCTTCAGCAGCCGCGTCGACGGCATCACCATGCTCGAGATTTTGGACTATGGGCCCATCAGACAACCCGACATCATGTTCGACTTCATGGGTTTTGGCTGCCCCCCCGACCATCCGGCGCCGCTGTTCGACACCGAGCGCCTGGCTGCGTTGTGGGCACCCATCGTGCATCTCGTTGCCGACGGTGTTGGCCTGCCGCTCGATCGCGTCGACACCACCATCGAGAAATGGTTGGCGACAACCCGATACGAGGTCGCATCGGGATGGATCGAGCCTGGCACCGTGGGAGGCATGCGATTCAAGCTGGCCGGAATGGTGGGCGGCGAGGAGCGCGTCACGCTCGAACACGTCACCCGCATGGGAGAGGAAGCGGCGCCGGGCTGGCCGCGGCACCCGTCACCCCACGGGGGTTACCGGGTCATCATCGACGGCATGCCGACCTACACCGTCGACATCGAGATGCATGGCCGCGGAAATAACATGCGCGGCCTGACCTACGCGACCGTCATGCGCGAGCTGAACGCCATCCCCGCCGTGATGGCCGCGCCGCCCGGGTTGCTGTCGACCCTCGACCTGCCTCTGGTGACCGGCCCGGCCCGCGGCGGAACCTGGCGGGGCGTGCTGCCCGCGAAGGGGACGCCGTGAGCGGACAGCGCATCGCCCGGACGTCGGCCGACGTGTGGGAGGTGATGCGCACGGCGTCGGCCGTCCGGCGCTACCTCGACGAACCCGTCTCCGATGAGGTGATCGAGGCCTGCCTGCGGGCGGCCAGCTGGGCGCCGTCCGGAGGCAATCAGCAGCCCTGGAAATTCGTCGTGCTCAGATCGAGTAGCGTGCGCGACGTGGTCACGGCAGCGGCGCACCGGACATGGGATGTGATGACCGACTTCTATCGGTTCGCGATGCCGGCGGACGAGGCTGACGACCCCAAATCACGCGTGCTGCGAACGATGGCCGAACACATGAGCGTCGGTGGCGCCGCGCCGGTGCTGGTGCTGTTCTGCGTCCAGCCGCAGCGGGGGACCACCGAACTCCAGCAGGGCGGGTCCATTTTTCCCGCCGTGCAGAACTTCTTGCTGGCGGCTCGCGCGCAGGGCCTCGGCGCCGCAATCACCCTGTGGCACGGGTCCTGCGAGGACCAGCTGCGCTCGATGGTCGGCATTCCCGGCGACTGGAAGATCGCGACGTTGCTGACGGTCGGCTGGCCCAAGGGCGGACATCATGCCGTGCGGCGCAAACCGCTGGACGAGGTCGCGGCCATCGATCGTTGGGACCGGCCTTGGCACAAGACAGGGGAGTGACAGTGGGATACCCCGAGATCTCGTTGTACCTGCGCACCTTTACCGATGGCCCGCAACATGATTGGCGGGCGACGCTGGCAATGGCACGGGCGATGGATGTTGCGGGGATCGACCGTGTGGTCGTCTCCGACCATGTGGTGTTCGGCGAGAAGCTGGAGGCATACGCCGACCCCTCGGTGGGTGGTGCGTCCGGCGGCGGCCAACCTACGGGGCCCGACGGCAGCTGGCTGGAACCGCTCATCGTGCTCACCGCGATCGCTGCCACGACCGAGCGGATCCGGCTGGGGACCTCGATACTGTTGGCCGCCCTGCGGCGTCCCGCGGTCCTGGCCAAACAGCTGGCGACGCTCGATGTGCTTTCCGGCGGTCGCGTCGATCTCGGCGTCGGGGTGGGGTGGCAACGAGAGGAATACGAGGCAGCCGGACTGTCTTTCGCACACCGCGGGCGGCTGCTGGACCACACCTTGGAGGTCTGCAAGACGCTGTGGACCGAACAGCGGGCGTCGTATCACTCGCCCGAACTGTCCTTCGACGCGATCCACCAGATGCCGAAGCCGGTGCAACCCGGTGGTGTGCCGTGTTGGATCAGCGGCACGGTGAACCGCAACGTCGCGCGGCGAATCGCGCGGTTCGGCAGCGGTTGGATTCCCTGGGGCTCGGCATTTGCCGACCTGCCCACCTCGATAAGCAAGATGAAGGACAGCGTCGTCGCCGCCGGTGGCGACGCCGGCAATCTGCAAGTCCAAGGTGTCGCGCGCGCAGTGAAGGGCGACGGCGGATCGATCGACTACCCGGCATCGGTCGCGTCGGTACCGGCGCTGGTCGCGGCAGGCGTCACCGATGTCCGCTTCACGGTGACGGTCCCAGAGGAGGGCGAACGAGCGGTCGAAGTCCTCTCGCCGCTCGTGGAGGCGTTCCGCGACGTCACGCGATGATGCATCGACGTCGCGGGATCGGGCAGGAATCGACGGTGCGGCATGCAGTTGCGTGATCACGCGGGATCCGCGAAACCCGCTGTGATTCTTCATCCTTCAGGGACGGCGGTGAGCTTCGCCGACCTCGAGGCCGGCGCCAACAAGCTCGCGCACTTCATGCGGCGATCGGGGTTGGCCGCCGGGGACACCATCGCCATCCTCATGGAAAACAACGAACACATCCACACAGCGATGTGGGCGGCCAAGCGCAGCGGTTTCTATTACACGCTGGTGAACACCAACCTGAGCCACTCCGAGATCGCCTACGTCGTTGCCGACAGCGGCGCGAAGGCCATCGTCTCCTCGCGGTTGATGCGCGATGCGTGCCGGGAACTGTCCGACCGGCTCGGGGATGGCCTGCCGGCCGTGGCGTTGATGGCCGACGACGACCTCCGGGGCTGGCTGCGCTACCCGGAATGCGTGGCCGCCGAACCCTCGACGCCGATCACCGATGAGCGTGACGGCCGGCTCCTGCAGTACTCCGCGGGTAGCACCGGTCGCCCCAAGGGGATCCGCCGACCGCTGACATCGCCGAACTCCGGCGTTTCGAAGGTGTCGACACCCGTTTTCGAGGCGCTCGGGGTGGGCCCCGACTCGGTCTACCTGAGTCCAGCCCCGACCTACCATACGGCGCCGGCCATGTGGACCATGGCGGCGCAAGCCGCCGGCGCGACAACGGTCCTCATGCAGAAGTTCGACGCCGAACAGGCCCTCGAATGCATTCAGCGACACGGTGTCACGCATGCGCAGTTTGTGCCGACGATGTTTGTCCGGATGCTGCGGCTGCCAGAAGAGGCCAGAACGCGCTACGACCTCTCGACGTTGCGACGCGTCGTCCATGCCGCCGCCCCGTGTCCGCCCGAGATCAAGCGGCAGATGATCGACTGGTGGGGCCCGATCGTGGACGAGTACTACGGGTCATCCGAGGGCGCCGGCATCTCGTTCATCCGTGCCGACGAGTGGCTCGCTCACCCGGGCTCGGTGGGCAAGCCACTTCTCGGCACGCCGCACATCCTCGACGACGACCGTAGCGAGCTCGGCCCTGGACAGATCGGTGAGATCTATTACGAGGGTGGTTATCCCTTCGAGTACCTCAACGACGAAGCCCAGACGGCGGCGGCGCGCAGTGCGCAGGGCTGGGTCACCGTAGGCGATGTCGGCTATCTCGACGACGAGGGCTACCTCTATCTCACCGATCGTCGCAACCACATGATCATCTCCGGCGGGGTGAACATCTATCCTCAGGAGACCGAGAATTGTCTGATCGGTCACCCGCTCGTGGTCGACGCCGCCGTTTTCGGCGTGCCCGATCCGGTGATGGGGCAGTCGGTGACCGCAGTGGTGCAACTGGCGGATCCAGGCCTGGCTTCCCCGGTTCTCGCCGAGGAGCTGATCGCTTGGCTGCGAAATCGGCTGGCGCACTACAAGTGTCCCCGCAGGTTGTACTTCGAGGAGTGCCTGCCGCGCACCGATGCCGGCAAGCTGTACAAGCGGGAGCTGGTCGAGAAGTATGCGGGTATCTCCGGAGGCTAGGCGATCGTCAAACAGGCCTGGTCGAGTCGCCGGGCATACCATCATTGAGCGCTTCGCGGCAGTGGACGCGACAGGGCTCAAAGCATCCGTGGCCCGCCGAAGCCCGGAACCGCCCCTACCGGGATCAGCGCCAGTATGACGGCGAGAAGGATGAAGGAACGCAACGCTTTTGGCGTGGGCTCATGCTCGATCTCCGGCCTGCCCGCCGCTAAGAGGATGAAGACCACGCCGACATCGAACGTCACGACCGTCAACCAGCGGGTCCAGTCATAGCCGGTCACAAAGACTGGGCAGATCAACAGGAGCCCGCCGGCGACCCACGTCATCCGGCCCCGCAGCGCCTCGACAAACGTGCCGAGCGACACCCCCGATATGGCGCTGAGTCCCCACATGGTCAGCGCGAGGGCACCGGCGCCGAAGATCAGCGAGACCGTGAGACCGAGCATGCCGATGTGGCCGACGGCGCGGACAGCATCGCCGATTCCGTTGTCGTAGTTCGGCATCACGTTGCGGCACACCCAGTCGTGATAGTCGGTTCGAACGGATTGCCCGTCAACAACGTAGTGCAGCAGCGACGCCGGCGACGTGACCGTCGCGAACGGGTTGGGCATCACGTGACGGGGCACCGACGCACAAAGCTGAGCCGCGATGTGGTGGCGGCCGAAGGCCGCCACGGCGGCCGTCGTGCAGACACCCGGCGTCACCGCCAGCAGGGCGCCTGGGCCCCGGCCGTTTTCCAGCGCACCACCCAGGGCGACGATCGCCAACACGGCGCCCAGCGCGAACTGCAGCCCGATCGCCTCGTGTACCAGTGTCAGCGCCGCGATGGCGGCGCCGTAGGCCGCACAGCATGCCATCGCGATATTGCGGGATCGCACCAACACCAAAGCGGAAGAAAGCAACGCCAGGGCGGCCCCGCCGAACAGGTCCGGCCGGGCCGAGTACGCGG
The DNA here is from genome assembly GCF_001666955.1 of Mycobacterium sp. E735. Lineage (NCBI taxonomy): Bacteria > Bacillati > Actinomycetota > Actinomycetes > Mycobacteriales > Mycobacteriaceae > Mycobacterium > Mycobacterium sp. E735. Next base: position 19,064 of record NZ_LZIX01000211.1, read on the forward strand.
CGAACGGGACACCGAAGGGGAGCAACGGGATCAGCAGCACAACCATCAGCCCGCGCTCTGACCGGCCGCGACCCAACAACACCACGCCCGCGACCGCTGCCAGACCGCACAGATAGACCGCCGTCGAGAGCCACCGCAAACCGAGCGCGACCGCGAAGTAATGTCCGGGGAGCAAGCGAACCAGTTCACCGGCGAGTCCGCGGCGGACGAACCCATGCGTGTAGTCGGCGGCGTAGTACGACATCCAGTACACATCGAGCGGAACGACCTTGATCGCGAACCACAGGACGACCAGGGCCCAAGCCGCGATCGCGGCGGCGCAGGCCGCGTAGCGGCGGTGGTGTGCGCGTCGGTTCGGCTCGACGTCCAGGTTCACCATCCGGTCCGGCCTTCGTAGACGGTGGTGGCGGACAGCCGCAGGTCGGCCAGCGCGCTGCACGCGAGCTCGCGGGCGGTCGCCGCACTGTCGGCCCCGCTTCGGCAGGCGATGACGTTGAGAAACCGGCTACCGTTGAACGTTCCGGTGCTGCAGAACAATTGGCCATGGCTCTGCTCGATGCGGCGACGGGTGACGCCCTGCTCGGCCAGCCGGATGCAGACCTCGGCTGCGTCCGCACCGTCGATGCGGCCCACGGCGGCGTCGAGGTTCCCCAGATTCGAGCAGCCGACCGGAAGTTGGCCGGTCGACATGGCAACGCCTTCGGCGCGCCGGACCAGCCATCGTGGCGTGAACGGAATGAGCGGCAATCCGGCGAGCATTTCGTTGGGTTGCCGTTGCAGCGACGTCAGCAGCGTCTTGACATCCTTACGCACCCGGCTCAAGTCGCCGGCCGCCGCCGCTCCGTCGACGGTGAGCGTGATCGAGGTCAGCGCATTCGCCCGGTCGTCATCGGCGCTGCGGTCGCTGACCGGAAGCACGACCGTCACCGAGCTTCCGTCGGCGAGCACCCTGCCCATCCGGTGGGCCAGCCGGGCCGCGTATGCGACGAATAGGGCGTTGGCGGTTCCGTTTAGGGCGTGCGCGCGGGCTTCCCATGCGGCGGCGTCGGTTTGCAAAGTGACCGATGGCAGGCCCGCGCGCTCGTCGTCGGCCGGTGGGGGCGGACCTGGCCGCGGCATCGTGGGCGGAACCCGGGGACCGGAGGACGCCTTGAACAAGATCCCCAGAGTCGCGATCAGCGCGCGGATGACGCCCGGTACGGCGAGCGCCGCACCGGCCAGGTCCTCGACGACGGCGCGCGCCCGACTACGTGAATTAGGCTGTGGATAGCGATGTTTGCCGCTTTCCGCGTTGACCGCCTCGCTGATCGCCGCTATGAGGCCGAGCCCATCGACCACACAGTGTGATGCCACCAAGGTGACCGCCGCACCGCCACCGTCGAATGGCAGGACGCCAAGGTGGAAGGTGGGGCCGTGCTCGGGATCGACGGGCACCTGCGCGCGTCTTTCGACCCATGCACCGAGCGCCGACCGGGGCCGGCACGGTTCCAGCGCGATATCGGGTGAGCGGCGGTCGGCCACCCAGCGGTGACGCCCGAATGGCAGCGGCGAGCGCTCGATCCGCCGTCCGAGCAGGCCGGTGGCGAGATTGGCGCGGAAGACCCGCAATTGGTCGACATTCACGTCTCGGTCGTATATCCACGTGCACTGCACCGTACTGCCTTGACCGGTGGCGCGCAGCCGTAAGAATGCGGCCTGGTCCAGCAGTGCCAACCTCCGCGCAGCCATCCCGGCTTGGCTACGTCGCGACCCCGCGACACGTCTGCGTGTCCGGGTGCTGACATCGGGACCTCGCGTGGGAGAACGTAAATCCATCAGGTGCGGCTGTGCACCCCGGCGTCGCACACCCTCGTGAACTCGGCACGCATCGTATCGACATAGCGCTGGACGGACTCGCGGGCGACGTCGGTGCCCGGGTAAGCGACCACCAGTTGGGTCCCGGTGTGCATGCGATTGACCCACATGCACACCGTCTCCGACAGCCGGTTGTCGCCCCAGATGCCGGCCCGCAAACCATCGAAGTAGTCACCGAACGGCAGCTTTCGGATGTCGATGAAGGACAACATCGGGACGGGCCGGTCCGGAACCTCGACCTCGTCGGACGTCGTCTCGAGTAGGTGGTAGTAGGGCACCGCGCCGAGGGCCGTGTTGGTGTCGAAGGATGTCTGGGCAGCGATGACCACCTCGTCGAATGACGCACCGGCGGTGGGTATCGCCAACGGGACGAAACTGGCCAGCCACCCGACGGCCGCGGCGTGCGCGGGATCTCGCCGGTTGTCGAACGGGGTGAGGCCGAAGTAGGTGGGTGCGCCGGTCAACCGGTGCTCGGCCAGGGCAGCGCAGGCGAACACCCCACCACTGAAGCGGGCTCCCGCGGCGCGGCACACCGCCTCGAATCGCCGGCCCTGGTCGTCATCGATCAGGTCGAACACTTCGATGGCCCCTGGCGTATCGGCGGACGCCTCGCCCAGTTCCAGGGGAAATCTGGGGAGCAGTCCATTGTTCGCCGCGAGAAACGCCCGCCAACATCGAATTTCGGGCGAATCGACATCGAGGCTCGCAGTGAATGCGCGTTGCCGCGCGCTGTATTCGCGGTGGCTGGGTGCGGGTATCGGCACAACGGGTGACTTCTGCAGCGCGGAGAAATACGCCGTCTGAATGTCCAGGAAAATCACACCCGCCGACATGCCGTCGGCGCGCAGATGATCGACGGCAATGTAGATGGTGAAGCGGTCTTCGCCCTGGATGATTCCGAAGCTGAAGCAGTCCCATTGCAGCGGATCGGGCGTATCGAGAATCAGTTTGCGAATCTGATGCGGCGCCATTTCGCCGAGATCCGTTGCTTCCAACGTGATGGTCTCGGGGTCGGCGATAACGTGGCGAACCACCTCGTCGCCGTCGTCGAAGGCGAACCGGTCATGATAGGCGTCGTGCCGCCGCACATGGCTGTTCAGCGCGTGGGTCATCGCGTCTATGTCGCAGACGCCCCAAATCTCCCAGGCTCCTATGCACAATCGCGGGATATCGCGGCCGCGGTTGACCTGGCGTCGGTAATACCGAAGATGCTGCGACTGCTGATAACTGACCGCCGCCGGATGGTATTGCGCGTCGGCTGCCTGCTCGTAGGTGCTGGCGGTGGGAAACCACGATACGACGGTGCCCTCGGCTGTCCAGTCGTCAACCGTGCCCAGGAACATGCGCGACCTTTCCTCCGTCAGTAGGCGACGCCGGTCCGGATGACCTTAACGTGACCGTGCATTGGTTGCCGGATGAATTCGACCGCCGAGGGAATTGCGCACCACGAGCCCAGCAAGTGGCGCTGCCGCTAGCTGCGTGGAATGCGCAGAAGTGATTTGGCTCACGCTGGTCCGAGTTGACGCCGCGAAAGCAGTCAGAGCGTCGCGGGGCGCAGTCATTGAAGATTCTCCTCGGGCGTGACAATCGCACGAGAATGCAGAAGACTCGCCGATCGCCGTCGTCTTGCCGTGCGAGGTAACCGCAACGCGGATCGCATATTTCGCGCGCGGCTAACTCAAGATAACTACTAAAAGCCTTTTACTCGACGCCTCGGCCCGACCATCACCGGATAGCGGGCGCTATCGTGGCGATGCAATTCTTGTCACCCCCGGGCCTGCGGAACGGCGCCGCGATCACCATATCTCAGGTTCGGTTAAGGCGGAATAGTACCGGTCGAAGTAATCTTCTGCCCACGTCATCCATCGGACGAACGGGCCATCCAAAATGCGAAAGGGGCTGCCGCGGTCTCCCTTTGAGTGCGACCGAACCCGACGCGAACGCCCGAGAGATACCACGGCCGGGCTATCCCGATGTGCCGCAACGCCTTACATTCGGCCCAGCGCGCGCTGACGGAGCGGCCGGGAAGGTCGTACGCGTCCGGGCCGCCCTCTTTGCCGCGGAGGCACGCCGGCCAGGCGTCCCGGCACGGGAACCCTTCTGCGTGCTTTGCCAGACCTGGCTGTTGGCAACCGTTTTGGCCGCGAGCGGAAATGCCGGCGCAGGAAGACGATTAGCCACGGGTGTTGCCGAAAGTCAACGGTGGGATCGGAGATCCGTGAAGCCTTGACTCCATACATACAGTGTGTATGTTTATACATACGGTATGTATCTAGGAGGTGAGGGATAGTGAGTGCCACGCTCGATGCCATTGCGAAGGAACGCGGAGTTGTTTTGGAGGTCTGCTCGGGATTGCCCGCTTCGATGTGGGCGAAGGACAGCGGATGTCCTGGATGGTCTGTTCAGGATCTGGTGTCGCACATGGCGTGTAGCTACTGGTTGGCGGTCGATCCATCGACGTTGCCCGATCCCGGTGGGCTGCCCGCCGAACGCGCCGCTGACCTCTATGTGGAGTCACGTCGCTGGATGACGCCCGCAGACGTCCTGGCCGACTACGAGGCAGTCAGTGCGCGAGGGCTGGAGTTGCTCGCCGCGGTGGAGGGCCAAGACGTCGAGATACCGATTGGGGACGTCGGAACGTATCCGGCCTCGGTGGTGCCCACCACCTTCGTCTTCGAGTCCTTCATCCATCTCCGGTACGACTTGTTCGCTCCGAATGGACCGTTGCAGTCGGATCCGCCCACGGTCGACGAGCTGCGGCTTGGCCCCACGCTCGACTGGATCGAGGCGGCCCTCCCGCAACAGAACACCCAGCTGCTCAACGCATTACGCACTGGAGTCGAGGTCCGGCTTGACGGGTTGTGTGCCCGAACCCTGCGGCTCGGCACCCGGGGCGATGTGACCGCGGGGATCACCTCTGATTCGCAAGCGTTCGTCCGCTGGGTCACTCAGCGCGGCACCTGGGACGGCCTGGCTGTCCAGGCGGAAGGGGACCCGTCGGCTCTGGACATCGTCCGCCGGCTCAGGGTGTTCTGACCGACGCCGCCTCCCGCGGTGGCGCCTCCCGCCGCCTTCATACGGTATGTATGAGAATGCATGCGGGGTGTGAAAGGTAAGGGTTGCATGGCGCAGGATGGTCGCCGGACACAGGCCGAGCGTGCCGCCGACACGCGGGGCGCACTGATCAGCGCCGCCCGTCCCCTGTTCGCATCGCTGGGATTCGCGGAGGCGTCCCTGGAGACCATCGTGCGAGACGCGGGTGTGACGCGCGGGGCCCTGTATCACCATTTCGCCGACAAGACAGAGCTTTTCGCCGCGGTTTTCGAGCAGGTGGAGGGCGAGATGGCCGCGCGCATGGTCGACGCCGTCGCGGCCGCGGGGCACACCGACCCGGTCGAGATCATGCGATTGTGTGCGGGCCTTTGGTTGGACGCGTGCTCCGATCCCGAGGTTCAGCGCATTGTGCTGCTGGAGGCGCTCGCGGTGCTGGGCTGGGAACGCTGGAGCGACATCGGGCATCGGTACAACATCGGATTCGTGACGGCGCTGCTGAATGACGCGATCGAGTCCGGCAGCATCCCGCGCCAGCCCGTTGAGGCGACGGCCCTAACCGTCATGGGGGCGCTGCGCGAGGCGACGCTTTACATCGCCCGCGCTGACGACCAGCGCCAAGCGCGCGCGGATGCCGGCGCGGTGATGGACCGGCTGCTGAACGCCCTGCGCGACAAGGACAGCTGACTCATCCGTTGTCAGCTTGGCGCTTGCCCGGCCGAAATCTGGCGCGCGATCGCCTTTTTGTCGATCTTGCCGATCGGGGTGGTCGGTAGCGATGCCATGGCGACCAGCACATCGGGCCGGGCGTGGGCGGCCGTGCCGCGCTGATCGAGGTGGGTGTTCAGTTCCGCCAACGTGACCGCCGTGCCGGTGAAAACGACTGCCGCGCAAATCTTCTCGCCGAGGTACGGGTCGGGCAGCGGCACCGCGGCCGCGGAGAAGATCGACGGGTGAGTGAGCATCTGCTCCTCGAGGTCCGCCGCGGAGATGGTTTCGCCGCCCCGGCAGATCACGTCCTTGACCCGTCCGGTGACCGTCAGGTACCCGTCGCGCCGCAGCCGGACCAGGTCACCGCTGCGGAAGAAGCCGTCCTGGTCGAAGCAGCGCTCGTTGTCGCGCTCGGCACGGTAGTAGCCGTTGAGCGTGTACGGCCCGCGCACCAGGAGCTCGCCTTCCTCGCCCGGCGCGACCGGTTCGCCGTCCGCGTCGACCACCCGCAATTCGTCCGCCACGCACAACGGCCGCCCCTGGGTGTGGTCGACGACCTCGGGCGGATCGCCCGGGCGGGTGTAATTCAGCAGCCCCTCCGCCATTCCGAACACCTGCTGTAGCCCCGGCGTCAACGCGGCACGGATCATGCGGGCGTCGTCGGGCTCCAATTTCGCCCCGCCAACTTGCAAGAGCCGCAGGGACTTCGGCGTCACCGGCTCCCACCCGCAGGCCTGCGCCCACAGCTTGGCCAGGGCCGGCACCAGAGCGGTGACGGTGACGCCGTGGCGCTCGATGGTGGCGAAGGCGGCCTCGGGGCTGGGGTCGGTGCCGAACACAGTGGTGGCGCCCACCGTCATGGCGCCGAGCAGGCCGGGGCAGGCCAACGGGAAGTTGTGCCCCGCCGAGAGCAGCACCAGATAGACGTCGTCGGCGGTGAACCGGCACACCTGTGCGCTCGCGGTCGCGTTGAACACGTAGTCGTCATGGGTGCGGGGGATGAGTTTGGGGGTGCCGGTGGTGCCGCCCGAAACGAGAAGCAAGGCAGGCGATCCGGGGTCGGCCGGCGGCGTCGGAGGTGGGGCGGTGGCCTGACCGCATAGTTGCGTCCACGAGGTGAACGAGCCCGGCTCACCGTCGACGATGACGTGGGCGAGCGTCGGGTGGTCCGCGACGAGAGCGCGCGCCATGGCGCGGTAATCGAAACCGTTGGCCGCGTCGGCGATCACCAACGCGGTGGCCCCGCTCACGGCGGCGAAGTGCCCCAATTCGGCCGCCCGGTGGCCGGGCAGACACAACACCGGGATGGCGCCCGCCCGCAGCAGCCCGAAGAGCGCCACCGCGAACTGGCAACCGTTCGGCAATTGCAGCAGCACCCGGTCGCCGGGCGCGATGCCCAGTGCCCGCAGTCCCGCGGCGGCGCGGCCGGCGCGCTCGTCGAGCCGCGCGTAGCTCAAGCCGAAGCCGTCCGCGGCGTCGAGCGCGGCGGTTCGGTCGGGCCAGCGCCGCGCGGCGTCGCTGAGGATGCTGTCCAAAGTGCGCCCAGTCCAGTAGCCGGCCGCCCGATACGCGGCGGCGCGGTCGGCGGGGAACGGCACAAACCCTTCGAGGGCCCCGGCCAGGGGTTGCCGTGCGTTCGCGGTCATCGAGGTCCTCAGGCGGGGGGCGTAGTAGCGGCGATTCGTGAGTAAGGATAGGGTAACCACCACAACTTAGGGCAGCCTGTGCTAATTCAGGGAGGGTTCGTGGTGCATGCCTCGGCGCGCCCGGCAGACGTCCGGGCAGAGGTAGCCGAACTGCTGGGCGTCGGTGTCGACGACGTCCACCCAACCACCAACCTCATCGGTCAAGGGCTGGACTCCATTCGGATGATGACCCTGGCGGGTCGCTGGCGCCGTCAGGGCATCGCCGTCGATTTCGCCACGCTGGCCGAAACTCCCACCCTCGAGGCCTGGGCCAAGCTGGTGACCGCCGAGCCGGCGACCGAGCCAAGCGATCACAAGGCTGCCAGCGAGGCGGCGCCGGGGGCCGACGGCGAGCCCTTCCCGCTCGCCCCGATGCAGCACGCGATGTGGGTCGGCCGGCAGGACAGCCAGCAGCTCGGCGGGGTGGCCGGACACCTCTACGTCGAATTCGACGGCGGCCCGATCGATCCCGCGCGGCTGCGCGCGGCCGCCAAAGAGCTGGCCCGGCGCCACCCCATGCTGCGGGTTGAGTTCCTGCCCGACGGCACCCAACGCATCGCGGCGGCCGGTGACGAATTCCCGGTCACCGTCGAGGACCTGCGCCACCTGGACGGCGACGGGGTCGATGCGCGGCTGGCCGCCATCCGCGACGCCAAATCGCACCAGCAGCTCGACGGCGCGGTGTTCGAGCTTGCCCTGACGCTGCTGCCGGGCGAACGTTCGCGCCTGCACGTCGATCTGGACATGCAGGCCGCCGACGCGATGAGCTATCGCACCTTGATGTCCGATCTTGCCGCTCTCTACCTCGGTCACGACCTGCCCGCGCTGAGCTACACGTATCGGCGCTACCGCGACGCGATCGAGGCGGAAGAGGCCCGGCCCCAACCGGCCCGCGACGCCGCCCGCGAGTGGTGGGCGCAACGCATCCCGCAGCTCCCGGACCCGCCGGCGCTGCCCACCACCGGCGACCGCGGTTCGCGTAGGAGCGCCCGGCTCTGGCACTGGCTGGACCCGAAGACCCGGGACGCGCTGTTTTCCCGCGCTCATGCCCGCGGGGTCACGCCCGCGATGACGCTGGCCGCCTCCTTCGCCAACGCCCTGGCGCGCTGGTCCACCACCTCGCGCTTCCTGCTGAATGTGCCGCTGTTCGGGCGCCAGCCTTTGCACCCCCAAGTCGACTCGCTGGTCGGCGATTTCACGTCGTCGCTGCTGCTGGATGTGGACCTCACCGGCGCGCGCACCCCGGTGGCGCGGGCCGGGGCCGTGCAGGACGCGATGCGGTCCGCCGCCACCCACGCCGCCTATCCCGGACTGTCGGTGCTCCGCGACCTCAGCCGCCATCGCGGCACCCAGGTGCTGGCGCCGGTGGTATTCACCAGCGCGCTGGGACTCGGCGAGCTGTTCAGCCGAGAGGTCACCGCCCAATTCGGCACACCCACGTGGATCATCTCCCAGGGGCCGCAGGTGCTGCTCGACGCTCAGGTCACCGAGTTCGACGGCGGCGTGCTGGTGAATTGGGACGTCCGCGACGGCGTCTTCGCCCCGGGTGTCGTCGACGCCATGTTCGCCTACCACATCGACGAACTGCTCAGGCTGGCCTCCGCCGACGACAGCTGGGAGGCGATGGGGCCGCCGCCGCTGTCGGACGCCCAGCGCGCGGTGCGCGACGCGGTCAACGGCCGCACCGCCGAACCCAGCGGAGAAGCATTGCACGACGGGTTCTTTCGGCAGGCCGAGCAACAGCCCGACGCGCCCGCGATATTCGCCGGCTCGGGGGACGTCAGCTACGGGCAGCTGCGCGAGCAGGCGCTGGCGGTGGCCGCCGCGTTGCGCACGGCGGGTGTCGGCCCCGGCGACACGGTCGCGGTGATGGGCCCCAAGACCGCCGAGCAAGTGCCCGCGCTGCTGGGCATCCTGGGCATCGGCGCGGTTTACCTGCCGATCGGCGTCGACCAGCCTCGCGACCGCGCGGAGCGCATCTTGCACACCGGTGCTGTGCGCCTGGCCGTGGTGTGCGGTGGGCAGCGACTGAACCTGAAGGTGCCCGAGCTCTGCCTCGCCGACGTGCTGCGCGACGTGCAGCTCGCGCCCGAGATCCATCCGGCGAGAGTCGATCCCGCTGAGCTGGCCTACGTGTTGTTCACCTCGGGCTCGACCGGGGAGCCGAAGGGTGTCGAGGTGACCCACGACGCCGCGATGAACACGGTGGAGTTCATCGCCCGCCACTTCGACATCGGCCCGGCGGATCGATGCCTGGCCCTGTCCACGCTCGAGGGTGACATCTCGGTGATGGACATCTTCGTGACCCTGCGGACGGGCGGCTCGATCGTGGTGGTCGACGAATCGCAGCGCCGCGACCCCGACGCCTGGGCCCGGCTCATCGACACCCACCAAGTCACCGTGCTGCACTTCATGCCGGGCTGGCTGGAGATGCTGATCGAAGTCGGCCGCGGCCGGCTGTCTTCCGTGCGGGTGATTCCCACCGGCGGGGACTGGGTGCGCCCGGAGCTGGCCCGCCGGCTGCGGGCCGAGGCACCCAACCTACGGTTCGCCGGTCTGGGCGGAGCGACCGAGACACCGGTCCACAACACGATTTTCGAAGTGGCCGACCCCGACGCGCTGCCGGCCGACTGGACCGCTCTGCCCTACGGGGTGCCGCTGACCAACAACGCCTGCCGTGTCGTCAACGAGGCGGGTGACGACTGCCCGGACTGGGTCGCCGGCGAGCTGTGGGTATCCGGCCGCGGCATCGCGCGGGGCTATCGCGGGCGTCCCGATCTCACCGCGGAGCGCTTCGTCGAGCACGCGGGCCGCAGGTGGTACCGCACCGGCGACCTGGCCAGGTATTGGCCCGACGGCACCTGCGAGTTCGTCGGCCGTGCCGATCACCGGGTCAAGATCAGCGGCTATCGCGTCGAACTCGGCGAGATCGAGGCGGCGTTGCGCCGACTCCCCGGAGTGGCCATAGCGGTGGCGGCCCTGCTCCCGGGACCCGGGGGCTCGGAGATCCTGGCCGCCGCCGTGTGCCCCGAAATGTCCAGCGGTGCACAGCCGTCCGCCGAGGGGCTTGCGAAGCTGATGGCCGAACTCGTTCCCGCGCATATGGTTCCGCGCCACTTCGCACTCGTGGAGCGGATCCCGTTCACCAACGCCGGCAAGATCGACCGCCGTGCCGTCGCGCGCCACCTTGGCGCCGCGATTTCCGTGGCCGAGCAGCCCGGCTACCGTCCCCCGGCGACGCCGCTGGAATCGGCGCTCGCGACGCTGCTCGGTGACCTACTCGGCGCGGAGCGGGTGGGGCGTGACGACGACTTCTTCGCGCTCGGGGGTGATTCGGTGCTCGCCACCCAGGCCGTGGGCCGTATCCGCACCTGGCTGGACACCCCGAATGTCATGGTCGCCGACATCTTCGCCACGAGAACCGTGGCGGCACTGGCGAATTTGCTCACCGACCGCGAGCGGGACGACGCGCGGCTGGACCAGGTTGCCGAGCTGTACCTGGAAGTCATCCACCTGGACGCCGACGCGGTGCTGTCGGCCGGTCGACACACCGCGAAAACCGAGACGGCACAATGACATCCGACCCTGTGCTGAGCGTGCCGACGGAGTTCGCATCCTGGATCAAGCGGGTGTCCGGCGGGAGCGCACGCCGACGCGCCGGCGCGACCGTCGTGTTTCCGCACGCCGGCGCCTCCGCGGCAAGCTATCGGTCGGTGGCCGCCGCACTGGCCTTGGGCGGGGACACCTACATCGTGCAGTACCCACAGCGCGCGGACCGGCTCAGTCACCCGGCCCCCGACACAGTGCACGACCTCGCCCGGGGCCTGTTCGACGCGGGGCCGTGGAGTCGCGTCGCGCCGCTTCGGCTGTTCGGCCACAGCATGGGTGCCGTCGTGGCGTTCGAATTCGCGAGGATCGCCGAATCCCACGACACCGCGGTGCAGCGCCTGTGGGTCTCGGCCGGGCCCGCACCGTCGGCGGTCGCCACGATGCCGCAACTCCCCACCTCCGACGACGGCCTGCTCGCCGACATCGCCGATCTCGGCGGCACCGACCCCGAACTGCTCGCCGACGAGGAGTTCGCGGAGTTGTTGACGACCGCGGTGCGAGCCGACTACCAAGCGATCAATCGCTACGAGTGCGCTCCCTGCGTCCGCATTCGCGCCGACATCAGGGTATTGGGGGCGCGCGACGACCACCGCGTCGATCCGGCCGCGCTGCGGCTCTGGGAGAACCACACCGCGGGCGACTTCGAGTTGTTCCTGTACGACGGCGGCCATTTCTATCTCAACGAGCACATCGACGCCGTGGCCGAACGGGTGAACGCCGATGTCTGACAACAGGTTCGACGCGGCGGCCGATCCGGTCGTGATCGTCGGCATGGCCCTCGAAGCGCCGGGCGGCATCGACACCGCCGAGAAGTACTGGGAGTTGTTGTCGCGCGGCCGTGAGGCGCTGGGCCCGTTCCCCACGGACCGCGGTTGGCAGGTGAGCGAGCTGCTCGCCGGATCGCGGCGGAGCGGCTTCAAGGAAATCCATGATCGCGGTGGATTCCTCACGGGTGCAACAACCTTCGATCCCGAGTTCTTCGGCATCTCCCCGCGGGAGGCCGTCGCCATGGACCCCCAGCAGCGCGTCGTGCTCCGCGTCTCCTGGCGCGCGCTGGAGAACAGCGGCATCAATCCCGACGACCTGGCCGGGCACGACGTGGGTTGTTTCGTCGGCGCCTCGGCCACCGGGTACGGGCCGCAGATGGCCAATTTCTCGAAGCACAGCGGGCACCTGCTCGCCGGGACCGCGCTGAGCGTGATCTCCGGCCGGGTCGCGTACACGCTGGGGCTGGCCGGCCCGGCGCTGACGGTGGACTCGTCGTGCGCGTCCGCGCTGGCCGCATTCCACGTCGCGGTGCGGTCGATCCAAGACGGCGACTGCGACATGGCGCTGGCCGGCGGGGTGAACGTCCTGGGATCGCCCGGATTCTTCGTCGAATTCTCCAAGCAACACGCCCTCTCCGACGACGGGCACTGCCGCCCCTACAGCGCCCAGGCCAGCGGAACGGTGTGGGCCGAGGGGGCGGCGATGTTTGTGCTGCAACGCAAATCGGCCGCCTTGCGCGCCGGCCGCGAGGTCGTCGCCGAGGTCCGCGCCACCACCGTCAACCAAGACGGCCGCAGCGCCGGCCTCAGCGCGCCCAGCGGTGAAGCGCAGATTCGCCTGTTTCGCCGTGCCATGACGCAGGCCGGGATTCGGCCCGACGAGGTCGGCATGGTCGAGGGCCACGGCACCGGCACCCGCCTCGGCGACCGCACGGAACTGCGGTCGCTGGCGCAAACCTATGGCGACACGGCACCCGGTTGCGGCGCACTGCTCGGCTCGGTGAAGTCCAACCTCGGGCACGCCCTCGCGGCCAGCGGTGCGCTCGGGCTGGCCAAGGTCGTGGTCGCCGCCGAACACGGGGCGATCCCACCGACTCTGCACGCGGCGGACCCGAGCCCGGAAATCGACTGGGACAGCCAGGGGTTGCGGTTGGCCACGACCCTGACCCCATGGCCGGCGGTCGCCGGCCGACGGACCGCGGCGACGTCGGCCTTCGGCATCGCCGGCACCAACGCACACGTGATCGTCTCCCTCCCCGAGGTCGCGTGATGCTCGGATCCCCACTGCCCGACGGTCGCGTACCCGTGTTGCTCACCGCGCACGACGAAGAGCTGATCGTCAACGACGCCAGAGCGATCCTGGACTATCTGGACCGCACCGACGCGGACCCCGCGGCGATAGGGTCCAGCCTGCTGCGGCTGCGTCGGGTGCGGCGGCACCGTGCGGTCGTCCGGGCGGCCGACCGCGCCGAGCTCGCCGGCGGGCTGCTCGCCCTAACCCGCGGCGAAGAGCACCCGCTGGTGACCCGGTCCTCGCACGGTGTGGCGCCGTGCATCGCTTTCGTGTTTCCCGGACAGGGCAACCAATGGCAATCGATGGGAGCCGAGGCCTATCAACGACTTTCGGCATACCGGGCCGCGGCCGACCGATGCGCGCAGGCCTTCCTCGCTGCGGGACTGCCGTCGCCGTTGCCCTACCTGACCGGAGGGGACGATCGCAACTGGTCGCGGACCGAGATACAAGGAGCACAATTCACCCACGCGGTCAGCCTGGCCTACGAATGGCGATTCCACGGTGTGCTGCCCGCAATCACCGTCGGCCACAGCCTCGGCGAGGTCGCGGCCGCCTACGTCGCCGGGACGATCTCGTTGCCCGACGCGGTCGCCCTGGTCGGAGCCCGCGCCACCATCGTCGACCAGTTGGCGGGTCAATACGCCATGGTCGTGCTCGGGGCCGGGGTCGACGAGGCCGAGTCCCTGATCGCGGAAGCCGCGGGCTGGTTGGAAGTCTCGGCCGTCAATGGCCCCTCGTCGACCGTGGTGTCCGGAGACCGCGACGCCGTGGCGGCCGCCGTGTTGCTGGCCCGGCAGCGGGGGATGTTCGCCCATCAGCTGTCCGTGGACTACCCGGGACACACCAGTGTGCTGCGGCCGTTGCGCGCGCAGTTGACCGAGCGGGTTCCCCGCTCGGCCTTCCGGGACAGCCCGGTCAGATTCGTCGGCTCGACCTTCGGTGCCGAGGTGGGCAGCGGGGCGGACTTCTCTCAGTACTGGTACGAAAATCTCTGTAACACGGTGCGTTTCGATAAGGCGGTCACGGCGGCCCAGAAACTCGGCGCCACCACTTTTGTCGAGTTGTCCGCGCATCCTTCGCTGCTGTACCCGCTCGCGGACCTGATCGACGAGCGAACGAGCGTGGTCGCCGGCTCGGGCCACCGCGAGGGAGCCATCACCGACGTGCTGGCGAAAAACATCGCGACCGTGGCGACCGCCGATCCCGGCTGCCAGTGGGCCAACACCATGCCCGGCGGTGTCCGGCGGCCGCTGCGCGGGTTCCCCAACGCGCCCATGCGGGCGGTCCACCTGTGGGCAGCGCCCGAGCCGCTGATCGACACGGCACCGGCCCCTTCGCTCACCGTCGCCGTCGAGGCCTGGCAACCCGCCCCCCCATCGGACGCTGCGGGTGCCGACATCGGATTCTTCGGCCCTGACGCGGAGGACGCGTTGACGCGGAGGCTGATGGAAGCCGTTGACGCACAGGGCGGTTGCCGGGTGGTCGCGCCGCACGATGCGGAGATCGTCGCCGTCGTCACCCCCGGGCTCGACGAGCGCGACCCCGCATCGGCGATCGCGCAGATCGCCGGCCGGCCGGACGCGGGTCTGCCGGACTACGCCGCACTGATCGGCCCGCGCTGCCGGGCCGTCTGGCTGATCACCGCGGGCGGCGAGAGCATCGACCCGGACGACACCGACGTATCACCGGCACAGGCAGCACTCGGCGCGATGCATCGCAGCGCCGGCTTCGAATTCAGCGACCAGGCCTTCGGGCATCTCGACCTGCCGGGCCGCGACCTCGACGCGCGGAGCGCGCGCGCCGTCGTCGAGGTGCTGCTCGGTGAGGCGGCCGAGGTCGCGCTGCGCGGAAGTGAAGTAACGCGACGGTACATCCGGACGTTCCGGGACTGCCGCGACTCGGCGACCGGTCGGCCGCTGGACGCCGCCGCACTGGACAACGTGGTGATCACCGGCGGCAGCGGCGCCATCGGCCTGCAGTACGCGCGATACTGCATCGAACGGGGGGCGCGGACGGTCACGCTGCTGAGCCGCAACGGTCTCGACCGGGACGTACTGCGCCGGCTGACCGACAATCACGACACCGAGGTACGCGCCCTGCGCTGCGACATCACCGATCCGGTCGCCGTGGCCGAGGCCGTCAGGCACGCCGGCGCGGGGGCGTCGATGCTGATTCACACCGCCGGCATCGCCCAGGCGCGCTCCCTCGCCGCGCTGACCGGAACCGACGTGGCGACGGTGTGTGCCGCCAAGGTGCGTGGCCTGGCCCTGCTGGCGCAGCGGTGGCCGCTGCGTCCGGACTGCCGAATCCTGGCCTGCTCGTCGGTGTTCGGAGTGTGGGGTGGTCACCACCACGCCGCTTATGCCGCCTCCAACCGGATGCTGGACGTGCTGGTCGCCCAGCTGCGCCGCGGGGGTCACGACTGCGTGGCGATCCGGTGGGGACTGTGGCAGGCCGCGGGCGTCGTGGCGGCCGACGAGATAGCCCGCACCGAACGATCCGGTCTGACCGCGATGGTGCCCGACGCGGCGATCGAGGCCGGCTTCCACCGCAATGACGGCGATCCGCTGATCTTCGACGCGGATTTCGACCGGCTCGCGGTGTTCTTCGAAAGCCAGTGCATGCCAACGCCTTTCCGCGTGTCCCGCGGCAGCGACGGGGGAGCGGTCCACCCCGCCGCCAGATCGCTGGCCGACGTGGTGCGCGCGGACGTCGCCGCGACACTGCACCTGGACGACTCGGTCTCGATCGACGCGAGCGCACCGCTGATCGACCTTGGGGTGGATTCCTTGCTCGCACTGGATCTGCGTAAGCGGCTACGCCGGACGGTCGGACGCTCGGTTCCGGTGGCTCGCATGCTCGGCGGGATCACCCTCAACGAATTGATCGATGCGTTGCGCGCCGGCTCCGGTGAGCCGCGCGAAGGCGCGAAACCCGACGTTCGCGAAGCCAGAAAGGTTGGACTCCCCGCGTGACGGACACCACCCAAGCCGGCGCACGGCTCGACGACGAGCGCCTGGAATTGTTGCGCCGCAAGATCGCCGAACGCGGCCTGGCCAGCCCGCCCGCCGCTTCGCCCGTGGCGACCGCCGAAGGGCCGCGCATGTCGGTCGGACAGCACCGCATGTGGTTCGTGCAGTCGCTGGACCCCGACAGCGCGCTGCTCAACGTCTGTGTTTCCTATCGCCTCAGCGGCGCGGTCGACATCCAACGGTTGCGGCACGCGGTGGACGCTGTGGCCGCGCGCCATGCCCTGCTGCATACGACGTACGCCACGGGCGCCGACGGCGACCCGTATCCGGTCATCCGCGAAGAGCTGCGCCCGGAGTGGGCCGAGCACGACCTGTCGGACCTGACCGATCAGTCCCGGCGGTTGCGGCTGGACGTGCTGGCGCAGCGGGATTTCCGTCGGCCCTTCGACCTGGCCACGGATTCACCCCTGCGGGTCACCGTGGCGCGGCTCTCGGCCACCGAGCTGATGCTGTTGATCACCGTCCACCACGTCGCCTGGGACGATGCCTCGTGGGCGCCGTTTTTCGCCGACCTGACCCGCGCGTACGTCGATCCGGACGGCTTCGCCGACGAGCCCCCGCAGGCGGCCCCCCCGCCGGACGAAGCCGCGGATCCCGCCGCGGACCACGAATACTGGCGCCGCCAGATGGCGAATCTACCCGAGCCACTTGAACTTCCGGGTCCCAACGGATCGGTGGTGCCAAGCACCTGGCGGGCCCAACGCACCGCGATGCCGTTGTCGGCGGCCACCGTCGACCGGGCGGCGGCGCTCGCGCGGGAGACGGGCGCCACCCCGTACATGGTGCTGATGGCGGCGTTCGCCGCGTTGGTGCACCGCTACACCCAGTCGACCGACTCCCTGATCGCCGCTCCGGTGCTCAACCGCGGCGTCGGAACGGAATCGGCGATCGGGTACTACGGCAACACCGTGGTGATTCGGCTGCGGCCAGGGCCCCTTCAGACGTTCCGAGAGCTGCTGACCGAGACCCGGGACCGCGCGGTGGGTGCCTTCGCCCATTCGCGCGCCGACCTGGACTGGCTGGTCCGCGAATCCAATCCCGACCGCCGGCACGGCGCCGACCGGATGACCCGGGTGAGCTTCGGGCAGCGCGAGCCCGACGGCGCCGGTTTCTGCCCGCCCGGGGTGCGGTGCGCGCGCGGCGAGTTGCGCGGCCATTTCAACCAGCTGCCACTGAGTTTCATGGTCGAGCTGGACCGCACGGGCGCCGGATTGATCGAAGCCGAATACCTGGTGGAAGTTCTGGATCGGCAACTGGTCGACCAGCTGCTGCGGCACTACGCCGTGTTGCTGGACGACATGCTGACAAACCCCGACACGGCGCTGTCGGCGTGCGCGCTGATGAATACCGACGACGCCGCGTGGCTGCGCCGCGCCTCGACCGGCGACAGATTCGAAACCCCGCCCACCACCTTGCCGGCGCTGGTCGCCCGCCGGGCGGCGCTCTCACCGGCCGCCATCGCCGTCGTGTACGAGGGCCGCGAGTACACCTATCGCGAGATCGACGAAGAGTCGAACCGCTTGGCGCACTGGCTGATCGAGCAGGGCGTCGGCACCGAGGACCGCGTCGCGGTGCTGCTGGACAAGTCACCCGAATTGGTCATCACCGCGCTCGGAGTGCTGAAGGCTGGCGCGGTCTACCTGCCGGTGGATCCCACCTACCCCGAGGATCGGCTGACCTTCATCCTCGGCGACGCCGACGCCAAACTCGTGCTGCGCGAACCCATTCCCGGACTGTCGGAGTACCCGGCCACCGCGCCCAGCGAATTGATCAGGCCGCTGAGCCCGGACAACACCGCCTACCTGATCTACACGTCGGGTTCGACCGGGCTGCCCAAGGGCGTGCCGGTGCCGCACGCACCGATCGCCGAGTACTTCGTCTGGTTCGGTGACGAGTACCGCGTCGACGAAACCGACCGGCTCTTGCAGGTTGCGTCGCCGAGCTTCGACGTGTCGATGGGCGAGATCTTCGGCACGTTGATCATGGGTGCCCGGCTGGTGATCCCGCGGCCCGACGGGCTCCGCGACATCGGCTACCTGACCGATCTGCTGAGCCGCGAAGGCATCACCTCGATGCATTTCGTGCCGTCGCTGCTCGGTCTGTTCCTCTCGTTGCCCGGCGTCAGCCAATGGCGCACCCTGCGCCGAGTCCCCATCGGCGGGGAGGCCCTGCCGGGTGAGATCGCCGACAAGTTCCATGCCACCTTCGATGCGCTGCTGTACAACTTCTACGGCCCGACCGAAACCGTGGTCAACTGCACCAGCTACCCGGTGGAGGGCACCCAGGGCACCCGGGTGGTGCCCATCGGACGCCCGAAGATCAACACGCAGGTCCACCTCCTCGACAACGCACTGCGCCCGGTCCCCGCGGGGGTGATCGGCGAGATATACATCGGTGGAACGCATGTCGCGCACGGCTACCACCGCAGGCCCGGGCTGACCGCCGAGCGATTCGTCGCCGACCCGTTCACGCCGGGCGGCCGGCTGTACCGCTCGGGCGACCTTGCCCGCCGCAACGCCGACGGCGACATCGAGTTCGTCGGACGCGCCGACGAGCAGGTCAAGATCCGCGGCTTCCGCATCGAGCTGGGCGAGATCGCCGCCGCCATCTCGGTCGACCCCAGCGTGGGGCGGGCGGTGGTGCTGGCCATGGACCTGCCGCGGTTGGGCAAGAGCCTGGTGGGATACGTCACGCCGGTGCCGGGAGCGGACCCGGAAACCGTTGACGTCGAACGGATCCGAGCCCGGGTGGCCGCGGCGCTCCCGGACTACATGACGCCGGCCGCCTACGTGGCGCTCGACGAGATCCCGATCACGGCCCACGGCAAGATCGACCGCGCCGCGCTGCCCCAGCCCCAGATCGCGGCGGCCGCCGAATACCGCGATCCGGTCACACCCGCCGAACGACGCATCGCCGCATTGTTTTCCGCGTTGCTCGGTCACGACCGAGTGGGGCTCGACGACTCGTTCTTCGACCTGGGCGGCCATTCGCTGGTGGCCACGAAACTGGTCACCGCGATCCGATCCGAGTGCGGGGTGGAGGTCGGCATCCGCGACGTCTTCGAACTGGCGACGGTAAGCGCGTTGGCCGAGCGGGTCGACCGGCTCAGTTCCGGCGAGCTTCGCCAGTCGCGGCCCAAGCTGATCGCCACGGCCCACGACGAGCCGATGCCGTTGTCGGCCTCACAGCTGCGCAGCTGGTTCGCCTATCGCGTCGACGGGCCAAGCTGGGTCAACAACATTCCCTTCGCCGCGAAACTGAGCGGGCCCTGGAACATGGACGCCCTGATCGCCGCCGTCGGGGACGTCGTTGCCCGGCATGAAATCCTGCGCACCTCCTACGTGGAGCTGGATGGCGTGCCGTATCAGGTGGTCGGATCCGCGGGTGACGTTTCCGTGCGCCGGGCCTCCGGCCCCGATCAAGCCTGGCTGCAACGGGAATTGGACGCCGAGCGCAGGCACTGCTTCGAACTGGACCGCGAATTGCCGATTCGGGTCGCGGTGCTGCGCACCGCCGATGACGCCGAGCACGTCCTGTCGCTGGTGGTCCACCACATCGCCTCCGACCACTGGTCGGCCGGGGTGCTGTTCGCCGACGTGATGACCGCGTATCGGGCCAGGCGGGCGGGGGAAGCCCCGGCGTGGGCGCCGCTGCGCGTGCAGTACGCCGACTACGCCGCGTGGCAGGGGGAGTTCCTCGGCGACGCGAGCGGTCAGGAGTCCGCTGTCGCCGCCGAGCAGCGCGAGTACTGGATCCGCCAACTGGCCGGGCTGCCCGAGGACAGCGGGCTGCGGCCCGACTTCCCGCGCCAGCGGGTGCCCAGCGGCGAGGGGGAGTCCGTCGACTTCGGCATCGACGCGACCACCCGCGCCAAGCTCGCCGAGTTGTCCCGCGAGCTGGGCATCACCGAATTCATGCTCTTGCAAACGGCCGTCGCGGTGGTGCTGCACAAAGCCGGTGGTGGGCTCGACATCCCGCTGGGCACCCCGGTCGCCGGGCGCACCGAGGCCGAATTGGATCAGCTGATCGGGTTTTTCGTCAACATCCTGGTGCTGCGCAACGATCTGACCGGCAACCCGACGCTGCGCGAGTTGCTGGCCCGCGCACGGGAAACGGCGCTGGCCGCCTACGCCCATCAGGACCTGCCGTTCGACCGCGTGGTCGACAGCGTCAGCCCGGTCCGTTCGTTGTCGCGCAACCCGCTATTCCAGGTGGTCGTGCACGTCCGCGACCACCTGCCCGCGACGCGCGTGATCGAGCAAGGCTCCGGCGAGGGCGAGCAAGACACGGTGTGCACCTCGCTGGACCCGGTCTTCGACATGGCGCACGCCGACCTCAGCGTCAACTTCTTCGGCACCGACGGCTCTGACGGCGGCGGATACAACGGCAATCTGATCTTCCGCACCGAGCTGTACAGCAGGGCCACGATCGAGCGATTCGCCGGCTGGCTGACTCGGGTGGTCACCGCATTTGCCGACAATGTCGACCAAAGTTTGCGCGACGTGCAGCTGACCGACGCCGCAGAGCGGCACCGCGTGCTGGAGCACTGGAGCCGCGGCGAGCGACCGCCGCACGACCGGCCGCGCACCATTGGGGAATTGCTGGAGCCCAGCCGAGGCTGGGGGACCGGGCGGATCGCGGTGCGCTGCGGCGATCGGCAGCTCGATTACCCAGCGCTGCACCGCCTTTCGGACCGCCTGGCGGCGTTGCTTGCCGCGCGCGGATAGCCCGGATCGATGGGGAAGTAACCGCCGCCCGCCTTCATGATGGCCACCAGCGCCACCACCAGGTCGATGCCGCGCCGCATCGACAGCCCGACCAACGACCCCGGCCCGACACCGCGCGCGGCAAGCAACGCCGCCAGGCGGTCCGAAAGGCGGTGCAGCGCTGGGTAATCGAGCTGCCGATCGCCGCA
>NZ_LZIX01000212.1:0-50616 GCF_001666955.1 Mycobacterium sp. E735
TTCGCCCAGAACGAGCTGGTCAGCAAGTGTCACGACATCCAGACCGCGGACGCGGTGGACGCCGACGAGCAGCGCGAGCTGGAGGCCCGCGCCGCCGGGCTGAAAGCGGCCAACACCTGGCACGCATCGCGGGCGATTCAGGAGGCGCGCGAGGCCTGCGGGGGCGCGGGTTACATGGCCGAGAACCGGTTGGTCGCGCTGCGCGGCGACACCGACGTCTTCACCACGTTCGAGGGCGACAACCACGTACTGACGCAGTTGGTGGCCAAGGAGCTGCTGACGGCCTACGCCGATGACATCCGCAGCATGAGCCCCGTCGAATGGGTGCGCTTCGCCGCCAACACCGTCGGCGAGCGCGTCGTCAAACGGACTGCGGCAGAGACGATTATCCAAACGATCGTGGATGCCCGGCAGGACAGCGAGGAAGAGGGCAGCCTCTTCAACCGCGGCACGCAGATCAAGATGTTCGAGGACCGCGAGGAATATCTGCTGGCGTCCGTGGCCCGTCGGCTGCAGGCAAAATCCAAGGAGATGTCGGAGTTCGACGCGTTCAACGCGGTGCAGGACCACGTTTTACACGCGGCGTCCGCACACATCGACCGGGTGGTGCTCGAGGCGTTCGTCGCCGGCATCGATGCCTGCCCGCACGAGGAAACCCGCGAACTGCTCGGCATCCTCTGCGATCTGTACGCGCTTTCGGTCATCGAAGACGACAAGGCGTGGTACATCGAGCATCGGTACCTGTCCACCGAGCGGGCCAAGGCAGTTACCCGGGGCATCAACGATCGATGCCGCGCGCTGCGACCGCACGCGGAGACGCTCGTCGACGGTTTCGGAATCCCCGAGCAATTGCGCTACGCTGAGATGCTGCACCCGGAGAACCTCGCCGACGTCGCCGCGAACTGAGTCGCCGCTCCCTCATGTTGTGACACAACACTATTGATT
Source organism: Mycobacterium sp. E735 (assembly GCF_001666955.1). Taxonomy (NCBI): domain Bacteria; kingdom Bacillati; phylum Actinomycetota; class Actinomycetes; order Mycobacteriales; family Mycobacteriaceae; genus Mycobacterium; species Mycobacterium sp. E735. The sequence continues at coordinate 946 of NZ_LZIX01000212.1, forward strand.
CGGGATCGGGCCGAGCGCCTTCAGCCTGCCGTCCGGGCCGATCCCGAACTTCACCGTCCCGCTGCCGGTGGGACAGCACGGCTGATCGTTGCCCTTCAACCATTGGTATTGAACGGCAACAGTGTCATCGGCCGGCGGTAAGACGGTGATGTACGGCTTGGGATTCGGGGTCGCCGGGCCCAGCGGCGTGTTGTGGTCGAAGAACAGCAGCTGCTGTCCGGTGGACTCGCTGGCGATGGTCGGAATGATCTGCACCCAATACAGACGGCACTTCTTGGCATGTCCCCGAGCGATTTCCACCCAGCTGCTACCGGGGATGGTGATCGGCACCGACGCGATGGCCCGCTGCACCGTCGCGGGCGCCGGCCCGTCGGAGTCCTTGCACGTCTCGGATGGGGTTGGCGGCGAACTGGCTTGGTGCCCGCCGCAACCGGAGGCCAGCAGGATCAACAGGATCACAATCAGCTGACGCACTCGGTGAGCTTAGCGAAGGCTGTGAATGTCCCGTTTATTTGGTCCGAGACCCCGTTCTGATAGCTCAGGCATCGGGCCCCGCGGGTAGCCTTGACCGGGGTCGGCGGGTCGATGATGACCTGTCTTGACCTGGGGTTATGCGGCATTCCCGAAAGTTCACGGACGCGCTTAGGCCGGTGAGAGGAAGCCGTAAAACGGGGGAAACTCCCGATACCCGGTGCCGAAACATCCTCGTCGCACCATTCACGTAAGCCCATTGTGCTCAATGGAGGGAAGGTAGGCGTGGCCACCGAGTCCATGGCGTCCGACAACGATGCCGTGAACACCGTGTGCGCATACTGCGGCGTGGGCTGCGGAATGGTGTTGCAGGTCACAACCGACCCCGAGAGCGGCCGGCGCCACATCGGGAAGTCTGTTGGAAACAAACAACATCCGGCCAACTTCGGCCGGTTGTGCACCAAGGGCGCCACCACGTCCGACTTGCTCGGGGCGCCTGGACGAATCGAATCGGCGCATCTGCGCGCCGACCGTGGCGAGCCACTCGAGCCCGTCGACATCGAGCGGGCAATTGCCCAGTCCGCGCACCGTTTACGCGCGATCATCGACGCGCACGGCCCGGATTCCTTTGCCATGTATGTGTCGGGCCAGATGTCCATCGAGGCGCAGTACCTGGCGAACAAACTGACCAAGGGCTTCATCGGCACCAACCAGATCGAGTCGAACTCGCGGCTGTGCATGGCCAGTGCCGGTGCCGGTTACAAACTCTCGCTGGGCGCCGACGGGCCGCCCGGCTCGTACCAAGACTTCGACCACGCCGACGTCTTCTTCGTAATCGGCGCGAACATGGCCGACTGCCATCCCATCCTCTTCTTGCGGATGATGGAGCGCGTCAAGGCAGGCGCCAGGCTGATCGTGGTCGATCCGCGGCGTACGGCGACCGCGGACAAGGCCGACCTGTTCCTCCAAATCGCCCCCGGTTCCGATCTCGCACTGCTGAACGGGTTGCTGCACCTGATCGTCGAGAACGGGCACACCGATCCCGAATTCATCGCCGAGTTCACCGAGGGGTGGGAGGTGATGCCCAGCTTCCTGGAGCAGTACACCCCCGACGCGGTCAGCGACATCACCGGGATTCCCGAGGACGACATTCGCGCGGCGGCCCGCATGATCGGCGAAGCCAACAACTTCATGAGCTGCTGGACCATGGGCCTCAACCAGAGCACCCACGGCACCTGGAACACCAACGCCATCTGCAACCTGCACCTGGCCACCGGTGCGATCTGCAAACCCGGCAGCGGTCCCTTCTCCCTCACCGGGCAACCCAACGCGATGGGCGGCCGCGAAATGGGTTACATGGGACCGGGATTGCCCGGACAGCGCTCGGTCCTGTCCGCGGTCGACCGGGCCTTCACCGAAGACCAGTGGGGCATCCCACGGGGAACGCTCCACACGGACGTGGGCACCGGCACCATCGACATGTTCTCCCGGATGGCCCGCGGCGACATCAAGGCGTGCTGGATTGTCTGCACGAACCCCGTTGCCTCCGTGGCCAATCGCAGGACCGTGCTGGCCGGCCTGGAGCGCGCCGAGCTGGTCATCGCGCAGGACGCCTTCGGAGAAACGGAAACCAACGAATACGCCGACGTCCTCCTGCCGGCGGCCCTGTGGTCGGAAGCCGAGGGCGTGATGGTCAACTCCGAGCGCAACATGACGCTGTTCCAGCCGGCGGTCACGGCGCCGGGAGATGCGATGCCCGACTGGCAGATCATCGCCCGGGTCGCTTGCGAGATGGGATTCTCGGACGCTTTCAGCTACAACTCGGCCGAGGAAGTCTTCGAAGAGATCAAACGGTTCTCGAATCCGAAGACCGGTTACGACCTGCGGGGGGTCAGCTACGAGCGGCTGCGCCGGGGCCCCCTGCAGTGGCCGTGCGCACCCGGGGGCGCCGGCGACCGCAGCCCCATTCGCTACCTCAACGACGGTGTCAGTCAGGCCCGGCTGGTCCGCGAGGACGGCAGCACTCCCCGGCTGGCCTTCCCCACCGAGAACGGCCGCGCGGCGTTCTTCGCCCGCCCGCACCTGCCGCCCGAGGAAATGCCCGACGACGACTACCCGTTCCTGTTGAACACCGGTCGCTTGGCGCATCAGTGGCACACCTTGACCAAGACGGGCAAGGTCGCCAAGCTCAACAAGCTCAATCCCCGGCCTTTCGTCGAAATCCACCCCGACGACGCGGCACGGCTGCACGTCGCCGAGGGTGACGCGATCGAAATCGCTTCGCGCCGCGGTCGCGCCGTGCTGCCCGCCGCGATCAGCGACCGGGTGCGGCCCGGCAACTGCTTCGCACCGTTCCACTGGAACGACCTGTTCGGCGAATACCTCGCGATCAACGCGGTCACCAACGACGCGGTGGACCCGATCTCGAACCAGCCGGAATTCAAAGCCTGCGCCGTCGCATTGGCTAAAGTCGCCGTCCCGGTGGCGAATCGGGGCACTGAACCTCAGCCATCGGTGGATGCCGACGCACCAGCACCCGCGCCCACGGAGCTACCGAAAATCAGCGTGTCGCAGGTCGATGCCCTCGCCGCCTTGCTCGGTGTGGCAACAAGGCCCGTGCCGGAATTCGATGAGCTCGGCCGATCCTATCTCGCCGGAATGCTGACCGCCCTTCGGTCGGATGCCGGTCGATGCGCGTCCGGCGTGCCGACGCTGCCCCTGAGCGCTCCCTTCGACTCGGGCACCCGGCTGTGGGTGGATGGCCTGCTGGCGGGCCTGTTCTCGCGCAACGACACGACGCGGGCAACGCCGGCCCCCACGGTCAAGCCACCGACCACCGAGCCGCCCGGAGCCAAACCCGCAGAACGCGCGCCCGTCGTCGTGCTCTGGGCATCGCAGACCGGCAACGCGGAGGAACTCGCCGCCGACATCGCGGCGCGGCTGGGCGAAAAACAGCTGCCCGTCGCGCTGCACAGCATGGACGACTTCCCGGTGACCGAACTGACGACGACGCGGCAGCTGCTGCTGGTCACCAGCACCACCGGCGACGGAGAGCCGCCCGACAACGGCGCCGGGCTCTGGCGAGCGTTGACGTCAGACGCCGCACCACGGTTCACCGCCACCCGCTACGCGGTGCTGGCGCTGGGCGACTCCAACTACGACGACTTCTGCGGTCATGGGCGCAAGCTGGATGAGCGGCTGGCCCAGCTCGGCGCGACGCGCATCATCGAGCGGGTCGACTGCGAACCCGACTACGACGACGCCGCGGCCAGGTGGCTTGACGGTGTCATCGATGCGCTGTCCCGCACGCCCGCACCGGTGGGCCACGACGGGGTTGCGCCGGCCGTGGCCACCTCGACGGTCGCCGCGCCGCCCCGACCGGCCGACGGGTCCAGAACGGCCGGGTACACCAAGAAGCATCCGCTGATCACCGACATGGCCCAGAACATCAAGCTGGGCCGGCCGGAATCGGCAAAGGACGTGCGGCAGTTGGTGTTTCGAGTGCCCGAGGGCACGATCAGCTACGAGGCCGGCGATGCGCTCGGGGTGTGGCCGCGCAACAGCGACCAGCTCGTCGATGAATGGCTGACCGTCACGGGCCTGGACGGGCAGACCCCGGTCGAGGTCGGCGAGCACGGTCTGATGTCGTTGCGCTCGGCGCTCACGGAGCGAATCGAGATCGCCCACATCAGCCGGGACCTGGTGCGGTTCGTACAGGAGCGCACCGGCGACCGGAAACTCGCCGAGCTGCTGAAGCCGGAAAACAAAGCCGCGCTGACCGATTGGACGTGGGGTCGCCAGTCGATCGACCTGCTGGCGCAGCACCCGGTCTCCGCCTCGGCCCACGAGTGGCTGAGGGTGCTGAAACGCCTTCAGCCGCGCCTGTATTCGATCTCGTCGAGCCCGAAGGAATGCCCCCAAGAGGTCCACCTGACGGTCTCGCCGGTGCGCTACAACTTCCAGGGAGTCCCGCGGCGCGGAGTCTGTTCGACCTACCTTGCCGACCGCTCCCCCGGCGATCGCGTCGCCGTCTATCTGCAGCCATCGAGCAATTTCCGGCCCCCCGGCGACCCGGATACGCCGATGATCATGATCGGTCCGGGCACCGGCATCGCGCCGTTCCGCGGGTTCCTGCAGGAACGACGCGCGCTCGGGCACACCGGTCCCAATTGGCTGTTCTTCGGCGAGCAGCACGCCGCCACCGACTACTACTACCGCGACGAGATCGAGCAGATGCACGCCGACGGGCTGCTCACCGAGCTGGACCTGGCGTTCTCGAGGGACCAGCGCGACAAGATCTACGTGCAGCACCTGATGCGCAGCCGTGGGGCGGAGCTGTGGCGCTGGCTGCAGGACGGGGCGCAACTCTACGTCTGCGGGACCGCGGACCCGATGGCCAAGGACGTCGACCGCGCGCTGTGCGAGGTCGCCGCCGAACACGGCAGCCTCGACCCCGACGCGGCAAAGGAGTACGTCAGGTCGTTGAGCGCCGGCAAGCGCTACCACCGCGACGTCTACTAGGTGCCGCGCCTCCGCCCGACTCGTAATACGACGGAAACGTCACGCACCTGCCACTGAAACAACCTCACTGCACCATTCACTCATTGGTCGCGCCGAGGAGGGACGTAGTGGCTCTGGATTTTGACGGGCCCCTCGAGGACACCGTGCGGGCCGTGTGCCCGCTGCAGTGCCGGCTGCGGCGTGCGGCTGGCGACGACCAACCCGGCGACCAGGTCGACTGGGCGGGTCTACCGATCAATTTGGACTTCGCGTTCTCGCCCCAGCAGCGCGACAAGGTGTACAAACAGCACCTGATGCGCAAGCGCGGCACACAGCTTCCGCGGCCACAGGACCGGGGCCAATGGTGCGCTTGCGACTTTGCGCCCGACGGCCGACGCGTCTACCCGGGCGACGCCGACTCGATGTCCAGTCGCTAGCCCCCCGCCGCTCTCGTCCGATCGGGCGGAGAAGAAATCACCGGGGTTCAAAGTGGCGTCGGCCTGCGCACCCAACCAATTTGCGGGATCTAATCGCACCCGACGCGGTCGCAATGGCAGTTTGAGCGTGGCCTGCGCGCTATCAACGCCCACACCAGGGGATCACGATTGTCAACCGCCCCCGCAGCACGCGACGGAACCACCGCGACGTCCGGTTTGCTGGCCGCTAGCTTTTGAGGGGTCGGTCGTGAGCAAATCGAGCAGCTTGGAACAACGATGGTGGACGTCTCGGTTATCGAAACCTCGGGATTGGGCGACCGCAGTTACCTGGTGAGCGACGGCGAGGTCGCGGTCGTCATCGACCCGCAGCGTGACATCGACCGTGTGCTGGATTTGGCCGCAGCCCTGCGCATCACCCACGTGCTCGAGACTCACATTCACAACGACTACGTGACCGGCGGCCTGGCGCTCGCCCGAGCCACCGGCGCGGAATACCTTCTTCCCGCCGGGGAAGACGTTGAGTTCCCGCACCGGCCCGTCGGCGACGGCGACCGGATCGACACGGGCGGGCTCCACCTCGAAGCGCTGTCCACGCCCGGGCACACGCACCACCACGTCAGCTATGTGCTCCGCGACGGAGGTGGCCAGACGGTCGGGGTGTTCACCGGCGGATCGATGCTGTTCGGCAGCACCGGAAGGACCGACCTGGCCGGCGAAGAGCACGCCGCCGAATTGTCCCGGCTGCAGTATCGCTCGGTTCGTCGGCTCGCGGACCAGTTGCCCGCGAGCACACCCGTCTATCCCACGCACGGATTCGGCAGCTTCTGTTCGGCCGCCCCCACCGACAGCGACGAGTCGACGATCGGCGACGAACGCCAGACCAATCCGGCACTCACCCAGGACGAACGGGACTACGTCGAACAACTGCTGGCCGAGCTTTCCGCATACCCCGCCTACTACGCGCACATGGGCGTGATCAACAGGAAGGGACCAGAAGCACCGGACCTCTCCCCCGTCGCGCCCGTGCGCCCGGAGGAGCTTCGAGCGCGAATCGACGCCGGCGAATGGGTCGTCGACTTGCGCAACCGGACCGCTTTCGCGGCAGGACATTTGGCCGGCACATATGGCTTCGAGTTCTCCGGCTCGTTCGTCAATTACGTTGGCTGGCTTTACGCGTGGGGCGCGCCACTAACCCTGATCGGAGAAGATGCCGACCAGGTCGCCGAAGCTCAGCGCGAGCTCGCCCGCATCGGCGTCGACCGGCTGACCGGCAGCGCCACCGGCGACATCCGCGAGCTCACTGCCGGATCTGAGCTGCGGAGCTATCGGGTCGCGAGCTTCGAGGATGTCGTCGAGGCGCTCGACGATGCGCGTGTCCTGGTCCTTGATGTCCGCCAAGCCGGCGAGTTCGACGGCGGCCACGTGCGCGACGCGGTCAACGTGGCGTTGCACGAACTGCCCCAACGACTTGGCGAGCTTCCCGAGGACCGCGAATTATGGATCCATTGCGCCAGCGGCTACCGCGCATCGATCGCCGCCGCACTGCTCGACCGTCAAGGTCGGGACGTCGTACTCATCGATGACGAGTACGACAACGCCGAAAAGCTCGGGATAACAACCCCCTAACTCACCAATCTGCACCGGGAGCAATCATGAACACACCGACCACCGACCCGATAACCTCGATCGAGCTGCGCAGGCTGATCGAATCACCCAAAGCTCCATGGGTCGTCGACGTCCGGACCCCCGCCGAGTTCGAGACCGCGCACATCGCCGGGTCCCTCAACGTTCCCCTCGACGTACTGGATCAACACGGCGAGGAAATCGCTCGGCGGCTCGGGCAAGAAGACGACGTCGTGCTGGTGTGCCGTTCCGGGCAACGCTCGACCCAGGCGCAGACGCTGTTGCGCAACGCCGGATTGACCAGCGGGCGGGTCCTCGAAAAGGGGATCACCGATTGGGAGGGCCAAGGTTTCGAGGTGAACCGCGGCGCACAGCGGTGGGAACTCGAGCGACAGGTCCGACTCGTCGCCGGATCGGTGGTCCTGACGTCCGTTCTGGGCAGCGTCGCGGTGCCGCGGCTGAAGTGGGTGGCCGCCCTGATCGGGGGTGGACTGACCTACGCCGCGCTGTCCAACACCTGCGCCATGGCCACCGCGCTGTCCAAACTGCCCTACAACCGCGGTGCGACCTCCGACGTCAACAAGGTCTTGTCGGAACTGTCGGGCTGATCTCGACCCGCGTGTTTCATCGCACCTCGATGGAGATCGTCTGAATCGCGTTGCCGCCGTAGCCAAACCGATTCCATTCGGGTCGTTCGGGTTGCGTGTTGCCCGCCGCGTCGGTCGCCCGTGCCCGCACCGTCGTGGACCCGCGAAGATCACAGCGCGCGAACAACTCCCACCACTGCCAGCTGTGTCGGCGGGGTTCGCCGATCAGACGGGCCGGCTGCCAGGAGTCCTCGCCAACGCAGACGTCGACGCGGTCGATGATCGCCGCCCCCGACCAGGCGACTCCTCGCACGACGATTTCCCCGGCGGCTACAGAGGCACCGTCGAGGGGCTGGGCGATCAGGGCGCGGACCCGCTGCAGGCGAACCGGCTCCCGCACGACACCGCCGTCGCGCTCCCATTCGTAGTGATACCGGTTGGTTTGAAAGAAGCCCTCGAATGGGCGGTCCACCACGGCGATCTCGGTCAGCCATTTGACCGATGCGACGGAATACCAGCCCGGCACGATCAACCGGACGGGACGACCGTGCTGCAGTGGGAGCGGTTCGCCGTTCATCGCATATGCGACGAGCGCACCGGCGTCGCGGGCATCCCGAACCGATAGGGCGCGCTCGAAACGCACCGGCCCGCTCGCGCCGTCGACCGGACCCGAGTCGGCGCCGCGGAACACGACATCGTGGGCGCCAGCGGACAGTCCCGCCCAGTCCAAAATGTCGACCAGCCGGACGCCGGTCCATTCGGCAGTGCTCGCCGCCCCGAGATCCCATTGCTCGCCGTCGACCGGCGGGTCGAAGTGAAGCCGTCCGTTGCCGGCGCATTCCAGCGTGGTGACCAGCGACTGTTTCGGCAGCTGGTATAGGTCGTCCAGGGAAAGGCAGAGGCGCCGCTCAACCAAACCGGTGACCGCGAGTTGATACAGCTGCGGATCGAGCACCGGGGTTGGGAAATGATTGCGAACGTAGAAGTGGGCGGAGGGCGTCACGACGCCCCCGATCAGTTGCTGAAGCGAGGTCTCGCAGTTGAGGGGATCCTCCCTTTGGACAACCAGCCCGGTGTCGCCGCCGTGACTCACGATCGGCAACCCGGCGGCGGCCCACGCGCACATGCCACCCGCCAGGTTGACCGCGTCGAAACCGGAGCGGCGCAACAACGCTGTCACCGCCGCCGACCGTCCCCCCGAGCGGCATACCACGACAATGCGGCGGTCACGAGGCAGTTCATCCTCTCGAGTGCGCACGCGCCCGACCGGGAGAAGCATCGCAGCCGGCGCGTGCTCGGTACACCATTCGTCCTGCTCCCGCACATCGAGCAGCAGTGCGCCCGCGTCGACCAACGCTTTGGCCGCCCGCGGGCCGACCTGCGGTGTGTCCGAAACGATCTCATCGCCGATGGCGATCGGGAACCCGGCAGCCTGCCAGGCTTCAAAGCCACCGACCAGGTCCGCAACGTCGTCGAACCCCGAAGCCCGAAGCCCGCTAACGGCCACCATGGAGCGCCGGCCGCTGGCGCAGTAGACCACCACGGGCGCCGTGGGATCCAAGTCCGAAAGCGAGTTCGTCAGGTTCGGCAGCGGAATCTCCCGCGCGCCGGGGATGATGCCCTGCATCGTCTCGTCGGAGTCGCGAACATCCAGCAGTTGCAATTGCGGGTCCAGGCCGCGCAATTCGGCCAGCTGGCCGATGGTCAAGCGTGGCGAAGTCTCGACCAACTCCGTGCCCGGCGGTTCGAAGATCATCAGGAACCTTCTTTTAGACTTGTCATCGATTGCGCGGGCCCGGTTGCCCGTACATCGCGACCACCACGGTGCGGTCCATGCTGTTCACGGACCACACTCCCATGGAGCTGTTGGCGCAGTCGCGGATGATCGCCATGTCGTCGGGGTTGTAATACCACTGGTTGACCAGCTCCAGGCTGCTGATGGCGATCGCCGGGTTGATCGCGATCGTTTCGGACGCTTTGCCGCGGAAGCCGGCCGCGTTGGCCCGGTCCTGCGGCGTCGACCCGTCGGATCCGATGTCGTCATTGATGTTTCGGTTGTTCATCATGTCGTCAGCGTGCCACTGGGCGGCCAGCGTCAGCGCGTTGTCCCTGATGACGTCGTTGGTGCAGCCCGCCTGGTGTTGCAAGGTGTAGACCGCGGAGACGACGGCGCTGTTGAGCCGCTTGTTGTCGGCATGCGCGCTGGCGGGCGCCAGCAGCGCCGGCGCGGCGAGAAGCACGGCCGCGGGTAGCGCGCGTAACCATCTCATGGCCGTTCCCCTCACACCGGATCGAAGTGCGAAACCAACCATCGGCCGTTGACCTTCGCCAATGCCACGCGGATGACCGGCTGCGTGTCGGTGGGAGCGCCCTCCCCGATGGTGACGGTCTGGTTGACATACAGCAGGACCACGGCGTGGTTCGCCGTCACCGAAACGGGCGCCGCGGCGCTGACTTTGGCGACCGCGGTGATGTGCTTTTCCTTGGCGCCCGGAATGACCACCTGGCGGGTCAGTTCCGTGTAGGCGTCCTTGAAATCGCCGGTCAGCCGCTCGCGGGCGGCGGCCAGATCCTTCTCCACCGAATCGGCCTTATACGAAAGCAAGGCGACGGCGTCTTCGCTCGCGGCCCGCACCGATTCCGCTCGCACTCGCGCGAGGTCATCGGACGAGGCCACCACCCACTTGAGGTAGCCCGCGCCGAGCGCCAGCAGCAACGCCAAGGCGGGTAGCACCGCGTACGCGACAACGCGGGACCATGCGATCGGCGCCCTTGCCCGCGTGGTGCCGGTCTCGCCGTCGGAGCCCTCCTCGATGTCGACTGCATCTGATTCCTCCGGCGTCTTCGCGTCGTCGGCGTCGACCAGTTCCTCATCGTGCGTGGGGGTTTCACTCAACGTCGTCATGGCACGAACACCACGTTCGACACTTTGGCATCGTCACCGACCGTCCGGACCTCGATCCGCATGCGCCACTCTCGTGGCGCCTCCTCACCGGCGGCGGTCCGCGACTTCACCGCGACCGCCACCAGCACCTGCGCGGCGTCGCCGCGCTGCGACTCCAGGCCGGCATCGGTCACGGTGCCTTCCGATTTCGATTGCGCCGCCTTAACGACCTCGATGAACGGCTTGGACCGCTGCTCGAAGTCCTCACGGAAGGCTCCGGTGGCCAGCTCGATGATGCGCTGCACGTCGGCATCGACCTCCGTGTAGTTGATGGTGGTGAGGTTCACCGCACCCTGACGCGCCACCTGCACGAACAGATCGCGCTGTGTTTGGGCCTCGTGCTTCTGGTAGGCCCGGAAGCCAAGCCAACCGGTCAATCCCGCCAGCACAGCCACGACGAGGGCACCGGCCAACAACGCCTGCCCGGTGTGCGATAGCCGCGGGATAATCCGGTGCCGTAAGCGGGTCAGCCGGCCCCTCGACTCGGTTGTCTCCCCGGCGATCTCGTCAGCCTGATCGTCGACGTTTTCGCCGCCTGCTTCGTCGACGGCTGCCGCGGTGACGGCCAGCTCACTGTCGTCCGCGGCGGTCACCCGCTCATCGGTCTGTCTTGCCATCTTGCTCCTTACTTAGGCCGGCGGCACTAGAAGTGACTGCCAGTTCTTGGCACGCGGATGGGCCAGGTCGAATTCGGTGTAGCGGCGCCCGTCCGGGCCTACGTAGTCGCCGTTGGCCGGGTCGTACGTGGCGACGGCGAGCGGCGGCGGCGCAGGCGCCGGCTGCGCGGTGCCCCGCGGCGGTGGAAGCCGCGGGTCTTGTCCCGGCGGGTACATCGGTACGCCCTGCCCGGTGTAGGTGGCGTTCGGGTCGCCCTTCCAGTTGTAGCCGTCGTTGAGCGGCACGTATTCTTCGTCGCTTTCGCACAATTCGACCGTGGGCGCCCGTTTCCACGGCTTGCTCTCACACGGGATGTTGCGCACCCCGCGAACGTTGAACTCCGAATCCTGCGGCACGCGGCAGAACAGATCCGCGGCGGGCCGGTCGGGCGCGTCCACGTTGGCCGGCGACCGGCGCTGAGTCGGCGGCAGATATCCCGTCGTGCAGGGGGGTGGCAGATTGATGTTGAGGTTGAAGTCCAGCTGCGCACCCCGGTACTCCTGTTTGGTGTTCGAGCTGGGCACGACGATTGCGGCCATCGCCGCGATGCCCTGGGGGAACAGCACCAACAGTTGTTCGATGTCATGCCGGTAGACAACGGCGATGTCGCCCAGGCTGACCAGGTTCGCAAACAGCACCGGCAGCGCAGGCGACAGCCGATCGAGCAGCGCGCGACTTTCCTCCACCCCGTTGGTCCCCTGCGTCAACAGGTCCCGAAAGGCGGCGTCCTGCGCCTTGAACTGGGCGGTGATCGCCGCGGTTCGACTCGCCCACCGGGCAATCGAATCCGACGTTTGGATCTGAGAGTCGAGAACCGGAGGCGTCTGGTCGATCAACGCGGCAAGCGGCCCGACGGTCTGCCCCCCGGCAATGGCCAGGGCCGCCGACCCGTCGACGATCCTGGACAGCTCGGGCCCGAGACCACCGACCGCGCGATCCGCCTCGTCAACCACGGTGCGCAGGTTGTCGCGCGGAATCGCCTGCAGCGCACGGTTGGTCACGTCGAGCAGGTGTCCGATGTCGACGGGAACGTCGACTCGGCCTGCGGGAATGACATCACCTGCTCGCAGCGCCCGACCGTGATCGCCGTCCTTGCCGGGCTGGGGGGTGAGCTCGATGTATTGCTCGCCGACGGCCGAGCGGCTGTGCACCGACGCCTGGACGTCGGCGGGCACCTTGACGCCGGACCTGATCGCGAGCACCGCGCGAACCCCGGTCGCGGTCACATCGACCGACTTGACCTGACCGACGTCAGTGCCACGGTAGGTGACCACAGACGTCTGGTAGAGCCCGCCCGACTCGGGTAGGTCGACGGTGACGACGTACTCCCCGATCCCGAAAAGCGTTTCGGGCAGCTTCATGTAATTGAAAGCCATTGCGCCACAAGACAGGACCGTCACCAACGACAGGATCGCCAGCTGTATCCAGGTTCGACGATTTAGACGCAGCATTCAGTACCCCCCGAAGTGATATGGATAGGTCAGGGGGTTGCCCGCGGTAGCGGGGCTGGGCTGCATCCCGATCGTCCGTCCCCACAGCAGCTCGAGCTGGGTGAGGTTGCCCTCCCACCGTGAACCGGTGAAGAACCCGGTGTCGAGGCGGCTCAACGTGAGATCGACGATCAGGGTGAGGTTGGCGTAGTCACCGCGGAACCAATTCCTCGCCGTCGACGCCGGCCACGGGTAGGCCACCAAGCCATCCAGCCCTTTGGTCAGCGACGGTCCCGCGTCGGCGAGCGACCGCAGCACCGGCGCGATATTGCGCAGGTTGTTGACCAGAGAGTCTTTGCTCTGGCGCACGGTGTCGGCCGCGATGGCACTGAACTGGCCGAGCTGGTCGATCGCGTCGGCGATCTTGGTGCGCTCGTCGGCCAGCACCTTCAGCGCTTTCGGCACGGTCGTCAAAGCCTTGTCGACCACCGCGTCCTTGTCCGCGAACTGGCCGACCAGCGAGTTGAGATTCTCGGCTGCGGCGATGATGTCGTCGGTCTGGTCGTTGGTCCGTGCGATGAACTCGTCCAGTTGGTGCAGCAGGCTGCGCATGTCGTTCTCGCGTCCGGCGAATGCCTTGGCGATCGCTTGCGTGATCTCCTGCAGCTGACCGATTCCGCCGCCGTTGAGCAGGATTGAGACCGAAGCCAGGGTCTGCTCGGTGGTGGGATACATGCTCGCGCGCGCGAGCGGGATCAGTGAACCGTCTTTCAGTTTCCCGACCGGCGGCTCGTCCTTGGGCGCCGCGAGCTCGATATGCATCGAGCCGAGCAGGCTGGTCTGCCCCAGCTTGGCCGTCGCGTTGGCGGGCAGGTGGACATCGCCGTTGATGCGCATGGTCACAAGCGCGTGCCAGTCCTGCAGCTCGATCTTGGTCACATTGCCGACGTTGACGTCGTCGACCCGAACGCGGGTGTTTTCCTGAATGGTGACGACATCGGGCATTTGGGCCTGAATCGTGTACGCACCGGGCCCGTTGCCGGAAGTCCCGGGAAGGGTGAACGAGTTCAGCCCCTTCCAACCACCACAGCTGGAAAGCGTTGTGGCGCAGACGAGGCACAGCACCGCCATCAGTGCCCGCTTCATGAGACCCCCGCCGGGAGCATCAGGTCCCGCAACACCTGCGTCGAGTTGACCGTGCCGCTCGGCGCGGGCGGCGGCGGCGCTTCGGCGGGTGGCGGCACGGCGGCCGCGGGTGTCGGCGCTTCGGGCGGCGGCGGGGGTGTATCGGGCGGTGGTGCGGGAGGCGTATACCCCGGCCGGAGCCAGTCCTCGCTGTAGGTGATCTCACTCGGTCGGGCCTGGGTGCCGACGAACGGGTTGAGCCCCGCCGGAATGTAGTTGTACAGACGGTTTTTGATGATCGGGTTGATGTACTGCAAGCACAGTTTGGAGACCCGGTCGAGCCGGGCCCGGGACGCCGCCTCGATCGAGCTGCAGATCCACTGCGGGATGTCGGCGAAGTTGTTCAGCGCGATGATGCCGGTCATCGCGCTCTGCGCCGGCTGGTAGATGTTCAGGAAGTTCTGGAACACCGTCGGCGCGATGTGCAGGATCTGCTTGATGTCCATGCGGCTGTCGTTCAAGGCGGTGGTGACGGAAGCCAGCCGGTCGAACGTAACGCCCATGGCTTCCCGGTTTTCTGCCAGAAAGTCGCGCAAATCGGTCAGCGCGCCGTCGAGTCCCTTGACCGCATTGGCGATTTCGTTCGGTGTGTTCGTCAGCAGCGTCGTGACGGTGGCCAGGTTTTGGTTGAACGAGGCCAGCAGGTCACTGCTGGACGACAGCGCCGAAACCAGCAACTGCAGGTTGCGCACGGTGCTGAAGATGTCGTCGGCGTGATCGCCGAGTGCGGAGATCGCGGCGGACAGCTTGATCACGGTGTCGCGGGCGGTGTCGCCCTGGCCGCGCACGTTGTCGGCGGTGGAGTTGATGAACTCACCGAGGGAATTCACCCCGTCCGGGGAGGTGGGCTGCAACGCGTCGGTCAGTTTTTCCAGCTGCGTGCGAAAGTCATCCCATTCGACCGGGACGGCGGTGCGGCCGAGCGGGATCGACGCGCCGGGACTCAGTCTGGGGCCGCCCGAGTAGGCGGGGACGAGTTGGACGGCCCGTGGAGTCACCAGCGACGGGGACAGGATCGCCGCGCGGGCGTCGGCGGGGATGGCGTATTGCTTGTCGACGGAGAAGGTCACCTTGGAGCTACTGGGTTGCGGTTCGATCTTATCGATCACCCCGACCGTGACCCCGAGGATGCGCACGTCGTCGCCGACGAACAAGCCGTTGGCTTCCGTGAAATACGCCGTGTAGGTGTTCCTTTCGACCTCCTTCCACAGCTTCGAGCCGACCAGGAACGAAGCCACGGCGAGGGTACCGACCAGGCTGACGGCGGTCAGTCGTTGCAGAGTGCGGCGGCTTATCTTCACTGTCCCCCCAGTTGGCCGTTCGCGGGCGGCTGCTCGGGCTCAGGCGGCGGGCCCGGCGCCGGACCCGGCGAGGGTGGCTGAGACCAGATCGGGTGCGGCGCTTGCTCCGGCGGCACGGGCGGCGTCCCGGTCGGCGGGTCCACCGACTCCGACGGCAGCTTCTGCTCGGGGTCCAGGAACCGGTTGTACATGCGGGCGTCGATCGTCGGCCCGCTGATCTGGCCGGGGATCAGGTTCGCCACGTAGGCCTTGAAAAACGGTCCAGAGCCGAGGCATTCGCCGAACGACATCGCGTAGCGTTTGAACTTGGGCAGGCTCGCCTGAATGTCCTGTTTGCGATTGTCGAGGACCTCGAGCACGCCGTTGAGCTTGTCGAGGGCGGGCTTCAGCTGAGTCCTGTTGTCGTCGACGAGGCCCGAAACCTGGTGTGACACCGCGGTGAGATTGTTCATCAGCGCGTCGATGGAGTCGCGTTCGTCCAACAGCGCGGCCAGCAGCGCATTCGAGTCCGCCACCAGAGCCGCGATCTGTTGGCTGCGTCGGCCCAGCACCGTCGAGACCTTGTTCGCGTTCCCCAGTAGGCTGCGCAATTGGGCGTCGCGGTTGTTCAGTGTCTCGGAGAACCGGGCCACGCCTTCCAGCGCCGGCCTGACCTCCGAAGGCGTTTGCCTGAAGGTGTCCGCCAAAGTGGTCAACGCAGAGGATAACTGTGCGGTGTCCAGCCCGCTGATTTCGGTCGTCAAATCCCCGAGCGCATCGGGAAGGTCGTAGGGCGAGTGGGTCCGTTCGAGCGGGATGGTGCCCGAGAGCTTCCCTTCTCCACGTGACGTGAGCTCGAGCATCTTGGCGCCCAATATGGTTTCGGTCTTGATCGCGGCTTCCGTGCGGTCGCCCAACGTGATGAAGTCACGGACGGTGAAGCTCACCCGGACCTTTGTGCCTTCTAATTTGATGCCGGTGACCCTTCCGACGCCCATGCCGGAAACCCGCACCGAGTTACCCGCCCGGATGCCGCCGGCCTCCGAGAAGTATGCCGCGTAGTCGTTGGTGTTCTTGACAAATGGCAGCTTGTCGTAGTTGAAGGCCGCGATCGTCACGCACACCAAGATGAAGACACCCATCGCGCCGATCTTCCACTGGCTTCGCCCGCCGGCTTTGTTCTTGGACTTGGTCATTGGGGCGTGCACCGCCCGCTCGGCTGGCCGAACAGCTTGATGAAGATCGGGTTGCCCCCCTTCCCGTTGACTTTCATCAGGACCTCGCAAAAGTAGAAGCCGAAGTAGTCGCCGTTGAGGCCTTGCCGGGCCAGAACCTGATAGATGTCGGGAAGTTGCTTCAGGAGGTTGTCGACGTAGTCGCGGTCGGAGAGCACCTGCGCGGACATGCGATCCGTCTCGTGCACGACGTCCTTGATGGGCTGGCGGGCCTGGACAAGCAGGTTGGCGACCGACCCGGCCGCCGCATTGACGTAGGCCAGCCCGGTGGAGATCTCATCCTTGCGCTGCGCCAAGCCGTTGACGAACTGGGACAGCTTGTCCAGGCCGTCGGAGAACTCGCGGTCGCGGACGGCAAAGGTGTGCAGCACGGTGTTCAGGTTCGTGATCAGCTCGGTGATCAGCTCGCTGCGCCCGGCCAACGTCGAAGTGAGCATCGAGGTCTGGGCCAGCACCGAAGCGACGGTTCCGCCCTGCCCCTGAAAGATGCGGAGCAATTGACCGGACAAGGCGTTGACCTGATCGGGGTCCAACGCCCGGAACAACGGCCGGAACCCGCCGATCAGCGCATCGATGTCCAGCGCCGGCGACGTCCGTGCCAACGGGATCGTCGCGCCCGGCGGCAGCCGGTGCGAGCCGGGCCCCTCCTCGAGCGCGAGGTAGCGATCGCCGATCAAGTTCTCATAGCGCACAGCGACTTTGGTCCCCTCGGTGAGGCGCACGCCTTTGTCCACCGAGAAGCCGATGGTGACGGTGCCGTCGCGCTGCAGGTGCAGGTCCCCGACCTTGCCGACCTCCACCCCCGCGATGCGGACGAAGTTGCCGGACTTCAGGCCGGAGATGTTCGTGAAGACCGCGTGGTAGCCGGTGCGGTCTTCGAAACGAAACTGGCCGAAGACGGCGACGAGCGTGAACGTGAACACCGCGCACACCGCGGTAAAGGCCACGATGCGCACGATGATGGCGGACATCCTTCGTCTTTTCACGGCGGCGGTTGTCCCCCACGGTAGAAGTAGCGCGGCGCTTCGGGCGGGTTCTTCGTGGTCGGGAACCAGTTCGCCCACCACGGGTTACCGGTGGCCATGTTGGTGCGGATTTCGTTCGGGGCGGCACCCCACCCGGTGTCGGTGACCAGCGCACGTACCGGGAAGTTGGCACTCGGGTCGGGCAGCGACCCACAGCTGGGCTTGCCCCCCGGGCCGCCGGTGGCATTGGTTTTCGGTAGGTGCTTGGGGTACCGGTACGGATCGTCACCGAACAGCAGCCCGGCGTCCAAAATAACGGAATAGCCGTTGCCGCCCAACGCGTCTCGGCCCCCGTGGTCGACGTACCACTGCGCGCCCTGGAACAAGCAGGTGAAGGTCGGCGAGTATTTGTTCAGCAGCGCCGTGGTCGGATCGAGCAGGTTGATCGATCGGACGATGTTGGATTCGTTCCTGCCGATGACGTTGATGCCCCTCTGGCTCAGGCCAACCGCCGACAACAACAGCGTGTCCAGCGACCGCTGGTTTTCGGTCAGGGTGTTGCTGGTCGTCGCCGCCGAATCGAGAATCGACAAAATGTTCTGGGCGGCATCGGAATAGATCGCCGTCGTCTTGCCGAACAGCCGCCAGTCCTTGTCGATGGTGTCCATGCGGGGGTTGACGGTCAGCAGCACGTCATTCGCCCCGGTGATGGCCTGGCCGAGCCGCTCGCCCTTGCCGCGCAACGCTTCCGAGAAGGCCGACAAGATCGCGTTCAACTTCGCCGGGTCGATCGCATGGACCACCGACTGGAGGTTTTCGAAAACGGTGTTGACCTCGACCGTCACGTTGCGCGAGTGCAGCACCGCGCCGGGCTTGAGCGGGGTCGCGCTGGGGTGTTCGGGCACGATCAGGTCGACATACTTCGATCCGAAGGCCGTGGTCGACTTGATCTCCGCCTCGAGGTTGCTCGGCAGATACTTGAACGGGCCGGGCTGCATCTTGAGTTGCAGCTGAGCGGCTTTCACGTCGGTGCCGATCGAGCCCACCTGGCCGACCTGCACGCCGCGGAGCTTGACCTTGGCGCCCTGCTCCATCACGAGTCCGGCCCGGTCCGACACCAGCGTCAGCGGGATCGTTTCCTGGAATTTGCCGGAGAACGCCCCCGCGGTCACCGCGATGATTGCCCCGATGAGGATGAACAGAGTCGGAGCCCACCAGATCGGGTCGATTCTGCTGCGGCGGACACGATTCCGTTGCCCGGGGCCGCTCTCCCTGTGATTGCTCATGCAGTCATCCCGACAGGTTGAAGTTGCCGGACTGCCCGTAGACGGACAACGAAATCGCCAGGCAGACAAACGCCGTGACGATCATCGATGACCGCACCGAACGCCCGACGGCCTCCCCCACCCCGGCGGGACCACCTGTCGCGGTGAAACCGTAGTACGTGTGCACGACCATCACGCCCGTCGCCATGGTCAGGGCCGCCAGAAACGACCAGAACAAGTCGGTGGGGCGCAGGAACGTGGAGAAGTAGTGCTCGTATACCCCGCGCGATTGGCCGTAGCTGTAAATCGTCAGGAACTTGGCCGCGATGAAGGACATCAGCACCGCGACGGCGTAGAGCGGAATGACGACCAGGATCCCGGCGATGATCCGCGTCGACGACAGATACGTGATGGCGCGGATGCCCATCACCTCCAGCGCGTCGATCTCCTCATTGATCCGCATGGCGCCCAGTTGCGCGGTCGCGCCGGCACCGATCGTGGCCGCCAGGGCCAGGCCGGCGGTGCACGGCGCGATCATCCGAACATTCAGGAAGGCCGACAGAAATCCGGTCAGCGCCTCGACTCCGACGTTGGACAGCGTGTCGTAGCCCTGGACGGCGACCAGGGCGCCGGTGGTCAGGGTGAGGAAGCCGATGATGCCTACGGTGCCGCCGATCACTGCCAAAGCGCCTGTGCCCATGCCCATCTCGGCGATCAGCCGAAGCAGCTCGCCGGGATAGCGGCGTACCGCGTCGGCGATGTTGGCCAGGGATTGGCCGTAAAACGCCGTCTGTTCACCGAGCTTGCGGGCGTAATCGGTGGCCCTGGGGCCAAGGCTGATGATCCACGACGGTTCCCGCGCTGCGTCGGTCATTTCGCGGTGACCTTCACGCCGAGCGCGGTGAGCACGATGTTGATGAAGAACAGCGCCATGAAGGAAAAGACGACGGTCTCGTTGACGGCGTTGCCAACACCGGTGGGACCGCCGCCCACCGAGAGGCCCTTGTAGCAGGCGATCAGGCCCGCCGACAACCCGAACAGCGTGGCCTTGATCAGCGACGTCACTACCTGGGGAAGCCCCGTGACGAGGGTCATTCCCGCGACGAAAGCGCCGGGGGTGACGTGCTGAACGAAGACCACGAAAACGTAGCTGCCCGCCAGCCCGGTGACCGCGACCACCGAGTACAGCAGGACCGCGACGAACGTGGCGGCGATGATGCGCGGAACCACCAGGGCCTGAATCGGATCGACGCCGATCACCTTCATCGCGTCGATTTCCTCACGGATGGTGCGCGCGCCCAGGTCGGCGCACATCGCGGTCGACCCGGCACCGGAGACGACCATCGCCGTGACGACGGGCCCGACCTGAGTCACCGACGCCAGACCCGCGCCGGCGCCGGACAGATCACCGGCCCCGATCTCGACCAGCAGGATGTTCAGGACGAAGACGATGAGGACCGTGTACGGGATCGACAGCATGATCGTCGGAAAGATCGACACCCGCGCGACGAACCAGATCTGCTCCAGCAATTCCCGCCACGCCCACGGCCCCCGCACCGCGGCGACCAACGCTTGGGCGCTGAGTAGGAAGAACTCGCCCAACGCATTCATGGGCTTCGCGATGGTGGAGCCGTTCACAAGGCTCGCTCCGCCCGACCGCCGTCCATGTGGCCCAATCCCGTGTTCCATTCTCGTAATGCAATTAATGCGCCGGCAATTAGCCAGCGCGAAAGCACCGGTTGTTGTTACACGCCGACCGCGATGTCCGTTTGCGCGCCTAGATCACGCGAGGAATTTACGGGCAAACCCAATACCGCGTCAGGGTTGGAATCAACACGAAGCAAAATTGGCCAGGGCGAGTAAGACTCGGCAGAGGACCCGTGCCGTCTGCATACGCGGCACACGAGAACAGCTAAAACCCCAGAATGACGCCCGTTCGCTTGGCGACAGATGTCAGACCGCCGGGTGCCCGGCCGGCGGGGCGCGAAGCCGGGCGGGCCAGCATGCGGTGAATGTCACAAATGTCGCGGAACGCCTCGGCAGCGCAGACGCTAAATGGCCACTCGTCGCTTGACGAGTCTTCCGTTGCCAACAACCCAGTTGAGCGTCCACGGCCACCGTCCCGTTCGGCTATCGCCGCCAAGCGACACGGTTCGGATTATCGGTGTTCAAAACAAGGGTTGCGTTCAGGATGAGGCTAAAAGCACCGATAGCAACAGCATTTGCGCCCGGATACGCTTACTCGGGTGACCACCCCGTCCTCCTACCTGGTGTTGGCGTCCCAGCGGAGCGGCAGCACGCTGCTGGTCGAGTCGCTGCGCGCGACCGGCGTCGCCGGCGAGCCGCAAGAGTTCTTTCAATACCTGCCCGCCACCAGCCAGGCGCCCCAGCCGCGCGAGTGGTTCGCCGGCGTGGAGGACGAATCGATCCTGAGCCTGCTTGACCCACTCGACGCCGGGACACCGGACCTCGCGCCGCCCGAGATCTGGCGCGACTACATCCGCACGGTCGGGAGGACGCCGAACGGCATTTGGGGCGGCAAGCTGATGTGGAACCAGACGCCACTCTTGCTGAACCGTGCGAAGAATCTCCCGAATCGCAGCGGCGACGGTCTCCTGGCCGCCATCACCGACGTGGTGGGCGAAGAGCCGCTCTTCATCTACGTGCATCGGCCCGATGTGATTTCGCAGGCGGTGTCGTTCTGGCGAGCGGTGCAGACGCGGGTGTGGCGAGGCAGGCCGGACCCGGCTCGCGATGCGCGCGCCACCTATCACGCCGGCGCGATCGCGCACGTCGTCACCATGCTGCGCGCCCAAAACGAGGGCTGGCGGAATTGGTTCGCCGACGAAGGCGTCAACCCGATGGAGATCCCATACCCGGTGTTGTGGCGCAACCTGACTCAGGTCGTGGCCTCCATTCTGGAGGCGCTCGGCCTCGACCCGCGGCTGGCCCCCGAACCGGTATTGGAACGCCAGGCCGACCAGCGCTCCGATGAGTGGGTGGACCGCTACCGTGCGGACGCCGAGAAGCTCGGCCTGCCAACCTGACCGCGGCCCGAGATCACTGCCGGCTGCGCGCCCAAAATTCAGGGCGAGCTAATCACTTGGTCCGGGCCACCCGACACGCCACCATTCCGTCAGCGGCCATGCGGCACCTAGGCCGCCAAAGGCGAACGAGGAGCGGTCATTGTGGGTGAAAGCGGTCCGAATGACGGACGCGATGAAAAGACCGGGCAACGGACCGGCCGGCCCGCACGGGTTCGATCGGTATCGGTGGACTGGTGGGCGACCGCGGTGGCCGGCGTGATCGTCGCGCTGGCTGTGGCCAACGCGCTTCCGAAGATCCCATGGTGACCCGGATGAGCACCCTTCGCGCCGAGCCCGACGAGACGTCGGCCGAGGCCACTTTCACCAGCACCCGCCCGCTCGACTACGTGCCGGGCATCCTGCTCCTTATCGGGGTCGGGGTGCTGGGTAAGTATGCCCAGGTGTGGTGGAACGCGCTGGCCAAACATCACCACTGGACCGTGCCCGACATCGAATACGTGTTGTGGGCCATCGTGATCGGGCTGCTGATCACCAACACCATCGGCCTGCACCCCATCTTCCGGCCCGGCGTGCTCACCTACGAATTCTGGCTCAAGGTCGGAATTGTCGCGCTGGGTTCGCGCTTCGTACTCGGCGATATCGCCAAGCTCGGTGGCGCCAGCCTGGTGCAGATTCTGGTGGACATGACGATCGCCGGAACGATCATCATCGGCGCGGCGCGCGCGTTCGGGCTGTCGGGCAAGCTCGGCTCACTGCTGGCGATCGGAACGTCCATCTGCGGGGTCTCGGCCATCGTGGCGGCCAAGGGCGCGATCCGGGCCCGCAACTCCGATGTCAGCTACGCGATCGCGGCCATCCTGGCCTTGGGCGCGGTGTCGCTGTTCGTGCTGCCGCCGCTGGGCCACGCGATCGGGCTCAACGATCACGAATTCGGCCTGTGGGTAGGCCTTTCGGTGGACAACACCGCCGAGACCACGGCCACCGGTTACCTGTACTCCGACCATGCCGGCAAGATCGCGGTACTGGTGAAGTCGACCCGTAACGCGCTGATCGGATTCGTGGTCCTGGGCTTCGCCCTCTACTGGGCCGCTCGGGGCCAGGCCGACGAGGTCGCACCCGGCGCAAAGGCCAAGGCCGCGTTCGTCTGGGAGAAGTTCCCGAAGTTCGTGCTCGGCTTCCTGGTGGTCTCCGCGATCGCGACCGCGGGCTGGCTGACCAAGGGCCAGACCGCCAACCTCGCCAACGTGTCGAAATGGGCGTTCCTGCTGACCTTCGCCGGCGTGGGACTCAACACCGACATCCGTCAGATCGCACGCACCGGATGGCGACCGCTGGTGGTCGCGGTCATCGGCCTCACCGTTGTCGCCGCGGTCTCGCTGGGCATCGTGTTGCTGACATCGCGCGTGTTGGGTTGGTACACAGGCACTTAGCCGCATGCGAGAGCCGTCAGCCGACGTTGGTGCCGCCCTCGGCGATCCTGCGCACCGCCCGGAGGAAGACGTCGATCTCCTCGAAGGTGTTGTAGAACGCGAACGACGGGCGAACGGTGGCCTCCAGTCCCAGGCGCCGGAGCGCGGGTTGTGCGCAATGATGCCCGGCGCGGACCGCGATACCCTCCGCGTTGAGCGCCTTGCCCACCTCGAGCGGCTCGTGTCCCGCCAGCACGAAGGACAGCACGCTGGCCTTCTCGGTCGCGGTGCCCACCAGACGGACACCGGGAATGTCGGCGAGGCGCGGCGTCGCGTACTCGAGCAACGAGTGCTCGTAGGCCGCGATGCGTTCGATGCCCAACCGCTGCACATAGCGCAGCGCCTCGGTCAGCCCGACCGCGTCGGCGATGTTGCCGGTGCCGGCCTCGAACTTGGTCGGCGGCCCCTGATATAGCGAGCGTTCGATCGTGACGTCGGCGATCATGTGACCGCCGCCCTGCCACGGCGGCGTCTCCGTCAGCGCCTCCTCGGTACCGTAGAGCGCGCCAATACCGGTGGGGCCGTAGATCTTATGTCCGGAAAACACCAGGAAATCGGCGCCGAGCTCGGAAACATCAACGGGCAGATGCTGAATCGATTGGGCGGCGTCGATAAGCACCCGAGCCCCATAGCGATGGCCCAATTCCACGATCTCGTCCACCGGGACCACCGTCCCCAGCGCGTTGGACACCTGACTGGCGGCCACCAGCTTCGTCCGAGGACCGAGCAGTTCCTCGAATTCGCTCAGCAATAGATTACCGGCATCATCGATCGGCGCAACCTTTAGGATCGCTCCGGTTTTCTGCGAAATGAGTTGCCAGGGAACGATGTTCGCGTGATGCTCGAGATGAGTGATGACGATCTCGTCACCGGGC
Source organism: Mycobacterium sp. E735 (assembly GCF_001666955.1). Classification (NCBI taxonomy): domain Bacteria; kingdom Bacillati; phylum Actinomycetota; class Actinomycetes; order Mycobacteriales; family Mycobacteriaceae; genus Mycobacterium; species Mycobacterium sp. E735. Next base: position 24,916 of record NZ_LZIX01000212.1, read on the forward strand.
TGCAGATGCTTTCCACCCCACGCGTGCGCCACCAGGTTGATGGCCTCCGTGGTCCCGCGCACAAACACGACGTTCTCAGAGCTTGGCGCGCCGATGAAATCGGCCACGGTGTCGCGGGCCTCTTCGTACGCGTCGGTGGCCCGGGCCGCCAATTCGTGTGCGGCGCGGTGGATGTTGGAGTTCTCGTGGATGTAGAAATGCGACAGCCGGTCGATCACCACCTGTGGCTTCTGGGTGGTCGCCGCGTTGTCGAACCAGATCAACGGCTTTCCGTTGACGACCTCCTTCAGGATCGGGAAGTCGGCCCGGATCGCGTTGACGTCGAACACCTCGTGCTCATCGGGCAGCCGCGGCACCGTATCGGCGACGCTCAGGAAGGAGTAATTGTGCTCGTCACCTCCGGCCGTCACCGGCGTTGGCGCGGCGCCGTCCGACCAGCCCAGGTCGGGGACCGGGGGCGCGTCGGACCCCCAGGAGGGCACCGAGTACGGCGACGCCCCACGCGCAGCCGCGGGGACCGCCGTGGGCGCCCCGGCCACCGCCCCGGGCACGGTCGGCACGACGCCCTGGCCCGGCACGCCAAAACCGACGAAGTCGCCGAGCACGGCGGTCGTGTCCGGCAGGCCGCCACGGGGCGCGGCGGGAACCGTCTGCGGCGGGGCGTTCGGTTCCGGTGTCGCCGGAGCCGGAAGGTAGATGTCGGTGACACCCAGCGCCGGAATCGGCGCCGGATACACGTCGGCGGCCCCTGCGGCCGCCTGACCGGCTGACGTCGCGGCCGTGGCGTCCGGCACGCCGCCCCGCGGGGCGACCGGCGCCGCCTGCGGCGGGGTTTCGGGTTCGCGCGACGTCGGAGCCGGAAGGTAGATGTCGGTGACACCGAGCGCCGGGACCGGCGCCGAATACACGTCGGCGGCCCCGATGGCCGCCTGACCGGCCGACGTCGCGGCCGTGGCGTCCGGCACGCTGCCCCGCGGGGCGACCGGCGCCGCCTGCGGCGGGCTGTCGGGACCCGGCCGGATGCTGGCCGCATACAGCTGGCTTGCCAGCGCGGCGAGTTCCGCGGCGCTGATGGGCAGGTCGCTTTCGGCGTCTACCGCTCGATACTCACTTGTACTCATGGAACTGGTCCACGGCGACGTCGTCGAGCACGGCGAGCGCGTCGTCGGTGAGAACGGCCAGTGACGTGTAGAGCGTCACCAGGTACGTCGCGATTGCCGACTGGTTGATGCCGGTGAACCGCACCGACAGACCCGGCGCCTGCTCGCCCACCAGGCCCGGCTGGAACAGGCCGACCACACCCTGCCGCTCCTCGCCGGTGCGCACCAGGATGAACTTGGTCTTGCCGTCCTCCACCGGCACCTTGTCCGACGGGATCAGCGGGATGCCGCGCCAGGTGATGAACTGCGCGCCGAACAGGCTGACCACGGGCGGCGGCACACCCCGATAGGTGGCCTCGCGGCCGAATGCGGCGATTCCGAGCGGGTGAGTCAGGAAGAAGCTGGGCGTCTTCCACACCTTGGTGATCAGCGCGTCCAGGTCATCGGGTGCCGGAGCGCCAGCCAGCGTCTGGATGGTCTGCTCCGGAGTCGCCTGGGCCAGCAGCCCGTATTCGGGGCTGTTGACCAACTCGAACTCCTGACGCTCCTTGATCGTCTCGATGGTCAGCCGCAGCTGCTGCGCTATCTGATCGTGCGGACTCGAGTACAAGTCGGAGACTCGGGTGTGGATGTCAACCAGGGTCGAGATGCTTCGCAGCGTGTATTCGCGCGGGCTGGTCTCGTAGTCGACATATGTCTCGGGCAGCGGTTCTTCGGTGCCGGCGCCCGCTTCGGTCTTGATGGCGACCCCTTCGGGGTTGACCACCCGATTGACCCGGTAAAGGCCCGCTTCCACCGGGACCCAGCTGAGCAGGTGCAGCAACCAGCGGGGCGTAATGGTGGAAAGCTGCGGGACGGTCTTGGTCGCGTTGGCAAGCTGTCTAGCTGCAAGATCGCCGAGTGCCTGAGACTCGCTTTGAGCCGACGTCATCGTGGTCCTTCCATGCTCGATCGAGTGCTGCAGCGTGGTGCGGCAGGTCCATGATCACCCGCCGTGACCGGGTTCGCGCGCCGAGCCTAGGAGACTCTCGGAGCGGCGCAAAGCATTACTCCCGCGCTGAATTAAAGGGCCGTAAAGCGACCGCAATCTGACAGTGATATTCGTCTGGGCCTATAGTGGGGGCCATGCAACAGGCCGTTCAGCCGCGCTTCGTTCCTTCGCGCACCGCCGCCTGCTGTTGTTGTCGCTGTTGTTGATTTCCTGACGCTCTGAAGACGCAGTAGAAATCCCGCGCCCTGCCCACCGATGGGGCTACCACCGCCCCGGCCCAGACGCGCGTTCGCCAGCAAAAACTTTCAGGAAGAAAACCATCCATGACAGTGATGTCACTACCCACCCGCGCCTCCGCGCCGGTGGAGACCCGCCACCGGGTCCTCGTCAGGCCGGCAACCGAAGTCGCGCGGATGACGCGCTACCGCGGGGGCACATACTCCCATACCGTGGACACGGTCGTGTTCGACGATGGTAGCTCTGCCCGCACCGACCTGATCAGGGTCAATCCCAACCTCCACGCGTATTCCTTGGACTTCTTCGGCATCGCGCCTCATCGGCCATCCCGCTACCGTCTGGGCAGCTGGTCGGCGCTGCCCCACCTGCGCAGCCGCGACTACGAAGCCGAGGTCGACTGGATCCTGCGCAACTCTTTCCCGATGCGCACGACGGCCGAATTGAGCGAACAACTTCGGGCCGCGGGCGACCCCGCGGGACGGGCCCACATCAGCGAACACGAGGCGATCGCCGCCACCCAGGCCGCGGTTTGGCATTTCACCAACGGTTTGACCCTGGATACTCGGCCCCTTAACGCACCCGTCAAGGTACGCCGGGCGGCCGGACGCGTGTTGACCTTCGAATTCGACGGCGAACCCCAACTCGGCGGTTACTCGGTGTGGGTGGACGCCGATGCTGCGGTCGGCTTGAAACTACAGAAGTCCACCGACGGCGTTGCCTGGCAAGACATTTCGCGCTCGCAGCTGACGGTGGGCGCGGGCAGGGGCCGTCATCGACGCACGCTCGGGGTGGGCAGCACGCTGTCGGCCAGCAGCCACGGCAGCGGCGGGCGTGGCTATCGCCATTACCGCTTGATCGCGACGACCGACGCGGCCAATCCGAAAATCGACCATGTTCGCTTCTGGCTGACCGGCTCCCGCCACTACCGCAATGCCGATCGAATTGTGCACCTCTACAATTATCTGATCACTGGGGCGCGCAAAGCCTCGCGCGATACGGTGGAACCACAACTAGTCGATACCGAAGCAACCGCCAATTCGGAGCTCATAGGACCGTTTCAAGTGCCAATCCCGTTGACGCTCAACGTCGGCGACGGACACACGCTCGTCGATTCCGACGGTGAGACGATCGTCGGCATTGTGCAGGCGGGCGCGGACTTTTACCTCCGGCCCGCACCGGGTACGTCCACAACGACGGTCACCGCGACAGCACCGGAAAGCCTCCCCGGACGGGTGCTGACCGGCGTCGCGCTGGAGGGAGCGGCACATCGATTCACACCCATTGCTTTGACCGTCCCCACGGCCGTGGCCATCGAATTCGACATCAGCTGGCAGACCGACGAGTCATGTACCGACATCGCCTGAGGAAGACAGATGAGCATCGCAGATAACGTCACACAACTGATCGGGAACACGCCGCTGGTCCGGCTGAACCGGGTCACCGAAGGGGCGGTCGCCGACGTCGTCGCCAAGCTGGAATTCTTCAACCCCGCGAACAGCGTCAAGGACCGCATCGGTGTCGCCATGCTGGATGCGGCCGAGCAGGCGGGGCTGATCAAGCCCGACACGATCATCCTGGAGCCGACGAGCGGAAACACCGGCATCGCCCTCGCGATGGTGTGCGCGGCGCGCGGCTACCGGTGCGTGCTGACGATGCCGGACACGATGAGCACCGAACGCCGAATGTTGTTGCGGGCCTTCGGCGCAGAGATCGTGCTGACGCCCGGCGCCGAAGGCATGGCCGGAGCCATCGCCAAAGCCGAAGAGCTGGCCAAGAACGACCAACGGTATTTCATCCCGCAACAGTTCGAGAACCCCGCGAACCCCGCGATCCACCGCAAGACCACCGCTGAGGAGGTCTGGCGAGACACCGACGGCAAGATCGACTTCTTCGTTGCCGGGGTGGGCACCGGGGGCACGCTCACCGGCGTCGCTCAGGTCATCAAGGAGCGCAAGGCGTCGGCGAAATTCGTGGCCGTGGAGCCCGCCGCGTCACCGGTCCTCTCCGGTGGCCAGAAGGGGCCGCACCCGATTCAGGGCATCGGTGCCGGATTCGTCCCACCGGTACTCGAGATGGACCTGGTGGACGAGGTCATCAAGGTCGGCAACGAAGAATCGCTGGACATGGCACGTCGGTTGGCCCGGGAGGAGGGACTGCTGGTCGGCATCTCATCGGGCGCGGCCGTGGTCGCGGCGCTGCAGGTCGCCCGCCGTCCGGAGAACGCCGGCAAGCTGGTCGTGGTGGTGCTGCCGAGCTTCGGCGAGCGGTATCTGAGCACCCCGCTCTTCGCCGACCTGGCGGATTAGCCATGTTCGCGGACATTCGACGTGACATCCGGGCCGCCAGGGAGCGCGACCCGGCCCGGCCGACCACGCTGCAGGTGATCTTCGCCTATCCGGGCGTGCACGCGATCTGGGGGCACCGGATCAACCACTGGCTGTGGAATCGCGGCGCCAGGCTCGCCGCGCGGACGTTTGCAGAGGTCGTCCGCATTCTCACCGGAGTCGAGATCCACCCGGGCGCGGTCCTTGGCTCCGGGTTGTTCATCGACCACGCGACCGGCGTGGTGATCGGCGAGACTGCCGAGGTGGGCGAGGACGTGACCATCTACCACGGCGTCACCCTGGGCGGCAGCGGACGGGACACCGGCAAGCGCCACCCGACCATCGGCGACAGGGTGATCATCGGCGCCGGCGCCAAGGTGCTCGGCGCGATCAAGATCGGCGACGACAGCCGGATCGGCGCCAACGCCGTCGTCGTCAAAGAGGTTCCGTCGAGCGCCGTGGTCACCGGGGTACCCGGACAGGTCATCAGCCGCCACGGGCGAAGCAGCCCGGACGACTCGATGATGCCCGACCTCGTGGGCGTCAGTCTCCAGTCGCTCCTCACCCGGGTAGCCAAGCTGGAGGCAGCCAACGACGGACAACAACAGTCCGAGCGTGTCATCAGGCCGCCGGAAGCCGGCGTATGGCACGGCGAAGACTTCTCCATCTGAGGACCACGTGAGCACTCTCGTCATCGCGGGGACGGCGCTGGTCGCGGCGCTGGGTGTCGCCAGCGTGGCGGGCGCGATGTTCAATCGGCGCTCCGGGGTGCTGCGCGAAGTCAGCCCCGATTCCCCGCCGGACACGTCCGACCTGGGCTTGGCACAAACGGGCCCGACGGTGGTGCACTTCAGCGCCGTGTGGTGTGGCCCATGCGCGTCAGTGCGCCGCGTGGTCGACCAAGTCTGTGCCGATCTTCCTGACGTGTCGCACGTGGAGATCGATATCGACGCCAATCCCGCCGCCGCCAAGCGGCTGTCGGTGTTGTCGCTGCCGACCACGTTGATCTTCGACGCCGAGGGTCGTCAGCGCTACCGGAGCGCCGGGGTGCCGAAGGCGGGCGACCTACGGGCCGTGTTGCAGCCGCTAGTCGCCTAGCCCTCGAATCATCAAGTCGTCGAACGCCTTTCCGCCCGCGCATCGGGTGTGAGCTCGGCGAAGTATTACTCACGGTGAACTTAATGCCTGCATGGAATGCGTTGTCGCCCCGAGCGTTGCAGAGTGGGTTAGTAACGAATCGGAAGGCGTGCCATGACCGAGCTACATCTGGCCGTTGCGCTGGACGGCTACGGCTGGCACCCACACGCGTGGCGATACGCCTTCGCGCACAACGCCACCCGCGGCGGACACCTCAGCGGTCGCTACTGGGCAGCCTTGGCCGAGGTCGCGGAGCGGGGCCTGCTCGATTTCCTGACCATCGACGACTCCTTCGACGCTCAGCCGGGGCGGCGGCCCGAGATATCGCCCCGCCGGTTGGCGGGCCGCGCGGATGCCGTCCTGGTCGCCGCGCGCATCGCGCCGGTCACCACCCATATCGGTTTGGTGCCCGTCGCGACCGTCACCCACACCGAACCGTTTCACGTGTCCAAAGCCATTGCGACGCTGGACCACATCTCGCACGGCCGGGCGGGCTGGCAGGTGCGGGTGAGCGCCACCGCGCACGAGGCCGCGTTAGTGGGACGGCGGCCCGGCATCGAGGCCGAGCAGCTGTTCGACGAGGCCGCCGACGCCGTGGAGGTGGTGCGGCGGCTCTGGGACAGCTGGGAAGACGACGCCGTCATCCGTGACGTGGCCACCGGGCGTTACATCGACCGCGACAAGCTGCACCACATCGACTTCGCCGGCAAATACTTCTCGGTCAAAGGCCCGTCCATCACCCCGCGGCCGCCGCAGGGCCAGCCGGTGGTGCTGGCGCTGGCGCACGCGTCGCGCGCCTACGATTTCGCCGCCGCAGGCTCCGACGTCGTGCTGATCACCCCGCACGACGACGACTCGCTGCGCTCGATCTTGCACGAGGTCGCCCAAGCGGAGCGCCCGGCAGGACGTGCGCTGAAGGTGTACGCCGATCTCGTCGTCTCGCTGGGGGAAGACCCATTGACGCCCCCCGCCGCCATCTCCTCCGACGCGCACATGTTCGCTGGCAGCGCAAGCGATTTGGCCGATCTGCTCCTGCGCTGGCGGGACGCCGGCGTCGACGGGGTGCGACTGCGGCCCGCGGTCAACGCGATCGACCTGCCCGCGATCGCCGATGAGCTGGTGCCGCTGCTCCAGCGTGCCGGAGTGTTCCGCACCGCCTACCGCGACGGCGAAACACTGCGCGAACGCCTCGAATTGGCTCCCGCACCCAACCGCTACGCGGCGGTGGCGCCGTGACCGTGACCCCGCTGTCGATCCTCGACCTGTCCCCGATCACCGCCGGGTGCGACCCCGCGACGGCGCTGCGCAACACCATCGACCTCGCCCAGCACGCCGAACGATGGGGCTACAAGCGCTACTGGCTCGCCGAACACCACTTCGTCGCGGTGGCCAGCTCGTCGCCGGCGGTGCTGATCGGCCAGATCGCCGCGGCCACCGACCACATCCGCGTCGGCTCGGCCGCGGTGCAGATCGGCCACACGACACCGATCGCGGTCGTGGAGAGCTTCGGCATTCTCGATGCGCTGTACCCGGATCGCATCGACATGGGCCTGGGCCGATCCGGGCAGCGACGCACGGAGGCCGCCGCGTCGCCGCCGGCGGCGTCCCCGTCGGCGCCTCGGCCGTGGACCGACGTCGAGGGCATCGTCATCCCCGCGCCGTTCGACCCCACGGCGCTGATGAAGAGCGACCGGATGCGGGCCCAGGCCTCGGTGCTCGCCCAGCCGTGCGCGCAACCCGCCGACTTCGGTGAGCAGATCGACGCCATCGAAGCGCTGCTCGACGGCACCTACAGCGTCGACGGTCACGAATTGCACGCCGTCCCAGGCGAACGCGGGCAGCTGACACCCTGGATATTCGGCAGCACCCGCGGCCAGAGCGCGGATGTCGCCGGTGCCCGCGGGCTGCCGTTCGTCGCGAGCTACCACATCACGCCGGGCACCGCCCTTGACGCGATCGCCGCCTACCGCGACGCCTTCCGGCCGTCCGCCCGGCTGGACAGGCCCTACGTGGTGGTCTCCGCCGATGTCGTCGTCGCCGAGGACAGCGCCACCGCGCGGCACCTGGCGGCCGGCTACGGCCGCTGGGTCCACTCCATCCGTAGCGGGCAGGGCGCGATCCCCTACCCCGATCCCGACCTCTGCGAACCCCTCACCGACGACGAACTCGAGCTGGTGGCCGACCGCACCGCAACGCAATTCGTCGGTAATCCCGACGAGGTCGCCGATCGGCTGGAACTGCTGCGCCGGGTGAGCGGGGCCGACGAACTCGTGATCACATCCGTGACGCACCGGCACACCGATCGACTGCGCTCGCACGAGCTGATCGCCAAACGATGGGGGCTGACCGGATGAGCGCGCGAACGATCAAGCGCCGCAAGCAGATAATTCTCGGCGCGCATTTTCCCGGGGTGAACAACACCACCGTGTGGTCCGATCCGGACGCCGGCAGCCAGATCGCGTTCGAATCTTTCGTGCACCTGGCCCGAACCGCCGAGCGCGGTCTGTTCGACTTCTTCTTCCTGGCCGAGGGGCTGCGGCTGCGCGAACACCGCGGCAAGATCCACGACCTCGACGTAGTGGGCAGGCCCGACACCTTCACGGTGCTCGCCGCACTCGCCGCCGTCACCGATCGGCTCGGCCTGGCCGGCACCATCAACACCACCTTCAACGAACCTTACGAGGTGGCAAGGCAATTCGCGACCTTGGATCACCTCTCCGACGGCCGCGCGGCGTGGAACATGGTCACCTCGTCCGACGCGTTCACCGGGGAGAACTTCCGCCGCGGCGGGTTCCTCGACCACGCCGACCGGTACAAACGGGCCGAGGAATTCATCACCGTCGCCCGGCGGTTCTGGGACGGTTGGGCGCCTGATGCGGTGGTTACCGACGTCGATGCCGGCATCTACGCCGACCCCGCCCGGATCCACACCGTCGAACACCACGGTGCCCAGTTCGACGTCCGCGGCGTGGCCTCTCTCCCCGCCGGCCCGCAGGGCCATCCGGTGTTGCTGCAGGCCGGTGACTCCAGCGATGGCCGAGACTTCGGCGCCCGGCACGCCGATGCCCTATTCACGCTGCACGGATCGCTGGAGGCGGGTCAGCGCTACTACGCCGACGTCAAGAACCGCGCCGTCGCCTACGGGCGGGCCCCCGACCAGCTGAAGGTCCTGCCCGGCGCGACGTTCGCGCTGGGTGACACCCCGGAGGAGGCGGAGGATCACGCGCGTCACATCCGTGAGCAGCAGGTCAGCGGCCCGACGGCGATCGCCTTCCTGGAGCAGGTCTGGGGAATCGATCTCTCCGCCTACGATCCCGACGGGCCGCTGCCCGACGTCGACCCCGTCGAGAATCCCGACATCACCCGGGGACGCGTCCGCCACGGCGACCCGAAGACCGTCGCGGCGACGTGGCGGGCCCGCGCGCAGGCCGAGAACTTGTCGATCCGGCAACTGATCATCGAGGTGACGAGTCGCCAGCAGTTCGTCGGGACACCGGCGCAGGTTGCCGACGAGATCGATCGCCACGTGCAGTTGGACGCCTGCGACGGCTTCATCCTGGTGCCCCATCTGACGCCACGCGGCCTCGACGAGTTCGTCGACAAAGTGGTACCGCTGTTGCAGGAACGCGGTAGCTTCCGCGCCGCATATCGTGGCGCAACGCTGCGCGAACATCTGGGCCTGCCGCCGGTGCCGGGCTGGTCGACTGGCCGCGTGGGCGTCGCGGTGGGCGGCTGACGGCCCCTGCCGGCGCTTCAAACGCTCTTCAAGATGCGTTCACCGCGATCGACGCTACGGTTGCCCTACAGGGCCGAGTCACCGGAAGTGAGATTGCGATGTACGACGCACACGCACCGCGGATCCCGCCGGCACTCGCCGCGCCGAGCCTCAACCGGGGAGTCGGCTTCACGCACGAGCAGCGACGGCAGCTCGGGCTGACCGGACGACTTCCGTCGGCGGTGCTGACGCTCGACGAGCAGGCCGACCGGGTGTGGCATCAATTGCAAAGCTTGGCAACGGATCTGGGCCGCAACCTGTTACTGGAGCAGTTGCACTACCGCCACGAGCTGCTCTACTACAAGGTGCTGGAAGACCACCTGCCCGAGCTGATGCCGGTGGTCTACACACCCACGGTCGGAGAGGCCATTCAACGGTTTTCCGACGAGTACCGCGGACAGCGCGGGCTCTTTCTGAGCATCGACGAGCCCGACGACATCGAGGCGGCGTTCGAAACCTTCGGGCTGGAGCCCGACGACGTGGACCTGATCGTGTGCACGGACGCCGAAGCCATCCTGGGCATCGGCGACTGGGGGGTGGGCGGCATCCAGATCGCGGTGGGCAAGTTGGCGCTGTACACCGCCGGCGGCGGCATCGACCCGCGCCGCTGCATCGCGGTCTCCCTCGACGTCGGCACCAATAACGAGCAGCTGCTGCAGGATCCGTTCTATTTGGGCAATCGGCACGCGCGAGCCCGCGGCGAGGAGTACGACGAGTTCGTCAACCGCTACATCGAGGTCGCACACCGGCTGTTCCCCAAGGCCATCCTGCATTTCGAGGACTTCGGGCCGTTGAACGCGCGACGGATCCTGCGCGACTACGGCGAGAAGTACTGCGTGTTCAACGACGACATCCAGGGAACCGGCGCGGTGGTCGTGGCGGCCGTGTACGGCGGCTGCCATCTCACGGGTGTGCCGATGCGCGACCAGCGGGTCATCGTCTTCGGGGCCGGAACCGCCGGGATCGGGGTGGCCGATCAGATCCGTGACGCCATGGTGTCCGACGGCGCCACCCTCGAACAGGCGACGGCACAGATCTGGCCCATCGACAGGCAGGGCCTGCTGTTCGACGACATGGACGATCTGCGGGATTTCCAAGTGCCCTATGCGAAGAACCGTGCCCAGCTCGGTGTGACTCCCGGGAACCGGGTCGGCTTGGTGGAAGCCATCAAGCTCGCCTCCCCCACGATCCTGCTGGGCTCCTCGACCGTTTTCGGCGCCTTCACCGAGAAGGTCGTGCAGGCCATGACCGCGTCGTGCGAGCGCCCGATGATCTTCCCGCTGTCCAACCCGACCTCGCGAATGGAAGCCATGCCGGCCGACGTGCTGCAGTGGTCCGACGGCAAGGCGCTGATCACCACCGGCACCCCCGTCGCGCCGATCGAATACGACGGCACCACCTACACGATCGGGCAGGCCAACAACGTGCTGGTGTTCCCCGGAATCGGGCTGGGCATCATCGTGGCGGGGGCCCGGCTGCTCACCAAGGGAATGCTGCAGGCCGCAGCGAAAGCCGTTGTGCGACAGGCAAGTCCGTCGGCTCGCGGGGACTCGTTGCTGCCGGACGTCAAGGACTTGCGCGCCATCTCGACGGCGGTCGCCGAGGCCGTCTATCACGCCGCGGTCGACGACCAGGTGGCGACGCGGACGCACGCCGACCCGCGGCAGGCCGTCCTTGACGCGGTATGGACCCCGGCGTACGACTGAGCGGCTTTCCGATGAGACGCCTCGCAGCGCATGCGCGCCGCTCGCCGAGGCTGTAACCCTGCAGGCCCGCACTCGCGCTTTGGCTGCAGATTTACAGGCTCGACGCTGAAAGGTGGGAGAACCGGTCACCGCTTGTCGCGGACGCTGCCGTGGCCAACTGACGCCCGGGCGGATGGTGGCCTTTGGCGCCTTGGTTGAGGAGTTCGGAGCCGGAGGCCATTGCACCGGAGAGACGGCGGCCAGAGCGCCGGACACTGAGTCGGAGCCTTGCTCCCCCGCCTGGACTCGAACCAGGAACCTATCGGTTAACAGCCGAACGCTCTGCCAATTGAGCTACAGGGGATCAACACGATCGCGGGACGACTCTAGCGTACTGGCATATCCGCGCCCAACTGCATAAGGACGGATCGGGCGCGCACGCACCGGGCCGGGTGAGGCAGGATGGAACGGTCGCTAGTCGGGAGGAACGCTTTTGATCCGGTATGTCGTGGTGCTGGGGCTGGGTTACGTGCTGGGCTCGAAGGCCGGGCGCCGCCGCTACGAGCAGATCGTCGGCACCTATCGCGCGCTGACCAGCAGTCCGGTGGCCAAGTCGATGATCGAAGGGGGCCGCCGCAAGGTCGCGAACCGGATCTCCCCGGACTCCGGCTTCGTGACCGTCGCCGAGCTTGACGACCAAACGGCCATCATGGAGCGGGCGGCCGACGAACGGGCGGCCGACGAGGCCCTCACATCGTCAGATCGTCGCCGCTAGCCTGTTCCAGCAGGCTGCGCCGGTAGGCCTCCATCGCGACCAGGTCGCCGAACAGCGCGTGGTACTCGTCGCCCTGCTCGATCGGCGACATGCGCTGCAGCTTGGACTTCACCTCGGCGATCTGCCGACCCATCCAGACCTCCTGCAAGCGGGCCAGCACGCCGGCGATGTAGCGCGGCAGCTTCTCGTCGTCGACCTGGACGGCCTCCACGCCGAGCTCGCTGATCAGCCCCGCGGTCAGGTCCGATCCGGCCCGCTGGCGCACCGCGTCGATCCACTCCCCGCCGGTGACGCCGCTCGACGTTCCGCCGGCGGCCTCGATGGCCGCGCGCACGGCGGCATAGCCGGGGTGGGTGAAGCTCTCGACGGTCAGCGTGTCGAAAACAGGGCCGGCGAGCGCCGGGTACTGCAACGCCGATTTGAGCGCCTCGCGCTGCGGCCAGAGGATCGGGTCCCGGGGGTCCGGGCGCGTGGCCGCGGGGCGGGCGGTCGCCGCGGCGCGGGGCGCTGCGCGGGGCGGCGGGGGGCACTCGGGGCGGAGCCCCGGGCGGGGGCCGGCGACTTCTTGGCCTGGCTGCGCACCCGGTCGATGACCTGGGCCACGTCATCCCAGCCGACCCAGCCGGCTAGCTGGCGGGCGTACTCGTCGCGCAGCGTGGGGTCTTTGATCTGGCTCACCATCGGCACACAGCGCCGCAGCGCGGCGACCCTGCCCTCGGCGCTGTCCAGGTCCATCTCGGCGATCGCGGTGCGGATCGCGAATTCGAACAAGGGGGTACGCCGCGCCACCAGGTCGCGCAGCGCGCCATCGCCGGATTTCAACCGCAGGTCGCAAGGATCCATGCCGTCCGGGGCGACCGCGACGAAGGACTGTCCCGCCAGGTTCTGCTCGCCGCCGAAGGCCTTGAGCGCGGCCGCGCGGCCGGCCGCGTCGCCGTCGAAAACGTAGATCAGCTCGCCCCGGAAGAAACTGTCGTCCATCATCAGCCGGCGCAGCATCGCCAGATGCTCGTCGCCGAACGCGGTGCCGCAGGACGCCACCGCGGTGGTGACCCCGGCCAGATGCATGGCCATCACGTCGGTGTAGCCCTCGACGACGACCGCCTGATGCCCCTTGGCGATGTCGCGCTTGGCCAGATCGATGCCGAACATCACCGACGACTTCTTGTACAGCAGCGTCTCGGGCGTGTTGATGTACTTGGCCTCCATCGGATCGTCGTCGAACAGCCGGCGGGCGCCGAACCCGATCACCTCGCCGGCCGCGGTGCGGATCGGCCACAGCAGCCGCCGGTGAAAGCGGTCGATCGGGCCACGCCGCCCCTGCCGCGACAGGCCGGCCGCTTCCAGCTCCTTGAACTCGAAACCCTTGCGCACCAAATGCTTTGTCAGCGAATCCCATCCGGACGGGGCGAATCCACAGCCGAAGCGGCGCGCCGCGTCGGCGTCGAAATTCCGCTCCGTCAGGTACTGGCGGGCCGGGGCCGCCTCGTCGGATTCCAGCGCCGCGGCGTAGAACTCCGCCGCTGCCGCGTTGGCCGCGACGAGGCGGCTGCGGCTGCCCCGATCGCGCTGCACGCTGGTCGCCGGCCCGGTGTAGCTGATGGTGTGACCGATCCGGTCGGCGAGCAACTCGACCGCCTCCACGAAGGTGACGTGCTCGATCTTCTGGATGAACGCGTAGACGTCGCCGCCTTCGCCGCAGCCGAAGCAGTGGAAGTGTCCGTGATTGGGGCGAACGTGGAACGACGGGGACTTCTCGTCGTGGAACGGGCACAGTCCCTTGAGGGAATCGGCACCGGCGCGCCGCAATTGGACGTAGTCGCCGACGACTTCGTCGATGCGGACCCGCTCGCGGATGGCGGCGATGTCCCGATCGGGAATGCGGCCCCGGCCCCTGGGCCGGGCGTCATCGTCGCCCGCGCGAGGGCGGTGACCCCACGAACCTGCCGGGCTGGACATCGGCTCAGTCTAGAGCGCCGAGCCGGCCGGCTATCCCGTTCCGATGACGCCGCATGCCACCCGTTCCATGGCGTTGTCGGTGTTTTCGGCGCCGTGCAGCATCAAGGCTTTGCCCTCGCCGCCCACCAGCACGTCCCGGGTGAACGAGTCGGTGGTGGTGACCAGGTAGGCCGAGCCGTCCGAACGCACCTCGAGCGACGTCAGGTCGCCGCTTTCGGGCTTGCCGGTGTGCCCGGGCGCGTTGTAGTGGCCGCCGGCGGACAGGAAGTTCCCGGGCGCACCACCGGTCGGGGCGACGGAGTTGGGCTCGCACTTGCCGATCTGATGGATGTGCAGGCCGTGGAAGCCCGGTGACAGGATGCCGCCGGCCACCGTCTTGACCGTTACGGTGACGTACCCGCCGGTGAAGTCGAACGTCGCCGTGGCGACGGACCGCCCGTCCGGCGTCTTCAGTTGCGCGCTGAGCGATTCGCCGTTGGGCGCCGCGGTCGTCGTCTCGCCCGACGACGCCGGCGGGGCGCTCTTGACCGGAGGGGTGGTGCCGGGCTGGGTGCTCGCATGTTGCGGTGAGCTGCAGGCGGTCATGGCGACGACGGGAAGCCCCACCGCGAGGGTGGCGATACCGCTGAATTTGGTCATGCCGGGCAGCCTAGTCCGCGGTGGCGACGACGCCGCCGAGGGATGACGCGCGGCTAACCGGTGGCCTGGCGCGCGTCGATGCGTTCCAGCCGGCCCTCGGTGTATGAGGCGATCTGATCGACGATCACCCGGAGCCGGGCGCGGTCGCCGGCGGCGGTGGTGAACGCCGCGGCGAACACCGGGTCGAGCGTCTGCGGCGCCCCGGAATACAGCCACTGCGCCACCCGGTGGATCCGTTCGCGCTGCACGGCCTGGGTACCCAGATGCCGCGGATCGGACATGATGAACTGCAGCGCCAGGATTTTCAGCAGGGCGACCTCGGCGCGCACCAGGTCGGGCACCAACAGGTCGGCCCGATAGCGCACCAGCGGCCCCGGACCGGCCGCGGCCCGGGTGGTGGCGACGGCCGCCGAGGCGAATCTCCCGACCAGTTCACTGGTGAGCCGCTTGAGCGCGACCGAGGCGGCCAGTGTGGCGTCGTACTTGCCGACCGCGGCGACCACCGGCAGTCCCGAGAGCCGTGCCGCGGCGGCCATGAAGTCGTCGGCGCTGACCCTGGAGAATTCGCTCTCGCCCAGCTTGGCGAGCGCGGCCGCCTCGTCGTCGTCGGCCAGCACGCGCAGGTCGATGCGCTGGGAGACGACGCCGTCTTCGACGTCGTGGACCGAATACGCGATGTCGTCGGCCCAGTCCATCACCTGCGCTTCCAGGCACATCCGACCCTCGGGCGCGCGGGCGCGCACCCAGGCCGCCGGTTCGCGGTCCTCGTCGTAGAACCCGAACTTGCGCTTGTGTTCACGACGGAACCACGGATACTTGGTGACCGCGTCGAGCGATGCGCGGGTCAGGTTGAGCCCCGCGCTATTGCCTTGTTCGTCAAGCACTTTCGGCTCGAGGCTGGTCAGGATGCGAAAGTTCTGGGCATTCCCCTCGAAGCCGCCGTAGTCGGCGGCGACCTCATCGAGGGCGCGCTCGCCATTGTGCCCGTAAGGCGGATGGCCGATGTCGTGGGCGAGACCGGCCAGCTCGACCAGGTCGAGGTCGCAGCCCAGGCCGACCGCCATCCCCCGGCCGATCTGGGCGACCTCGAGCGAGTGCGTCAACCGGGTCCGCGGAGTATCACCTTCGCGCGGCCCGACAACCTGGGTCTTGTCGGCCAGCCGCCGCAGCGCGGCGCTGTGCAGCACCCGGGCGCGGTCGCGGGCGAAGTCGGTGCGGTGCTGGCCTTCCGTCCCCGGCAAACCCGCAGTCTTCGGCGCTTCGCGTACCCGCCGTTGACGGTCGAAGTCGTCGTAAGGGTCTTGCCGATTCGTGGTCACCGACGCACAGTCTGCCAGGGATTGCGGGGGCAGGGACCGCTCCCGTGCACCGCTATTTGCCGGCATTGTCGCGAGGCTAAATTGGCGTCATGCGCACTGCTCGCCTGCTTGGCGTGATCGCGACGATCCTGGCGATCGGTCTGGGCGGCGGCCTGCTCGTGGCCCCCGCCGCCGACGCGCAACCGCCCTTCCGGCTGGCGGGCTATGTCACCGACAACGCGGGAGCCCTCTCGGACTCCGGGCGCGCCGCGGTCACGTCGGCGGTGGGCAGGCTCTACGCGGATCGCCACATCCGGCTGTGGGTGGTCTACGTCGACGACTTCTCCGGCCAGAGCGCGGTGAGCTGGGCACAGGACACGATGCGCGCCAGCGATTTAAGCAACTATGACGCCCTGCTGGCCGTCGCCACCACCGGCCGCGCGTACGCGTTCCTGGTGCCATCCACGGTCAAGAGCGTCAACGCACGCCAGGTCGACGACTTGCGGCACAACAAGATCGAACCCGCCCTGCACAACGGCGACTGGAGCGGTGCGGCGGTCGCGGCGGCGAACGGGCTCAACGTGTCGCCGGGCTCGTCGGGCCGGGTGGCCCTGCTGGTCACGCTGGCCGTCATTCTCGTCGCGCTGGCGGCCCTGCTGTTGGTCATGCGGTACCGCGGTCGTCGGCGGCGTGCGGCCGAATTGGCCGCCGCCCGGCGGGTCGACCCCACCGACGTCGATGCGCTGGCCTCCGTGCCGCTGCAGGCCCTCGACGACCTGTCACGCGCGCTGGTGGTGGAGGTCGACAACGCCGTTCGGACCAGCGCGAACGAACTCGACCTGGCGATCACCGAATTCGGCGCGGACCGGACCCGGCCGTTCACCGAGGCGGTGGACAACGCCAAAGCCACGCTGTCCCAAGCTTTCTCGGTCCGGCAGCAGCTCGACGACAGCGTGCCCGAGACGCCCGCGCAGCGCCGAGAGCTGCTCACCCGGGTAGTCGTGGCGGCAGCGCGCGCCGACCGCGAATTGGAGTCGCAGACCGAGGCCTTCGAGAACCTGCGCGACCTGGTGATCAACGCACCGTCGCGGCTCGACGCGCTCACCCAGCAGTACGTCGAGCTCACCGCCCGCATCGATCCCGCGGAACAGCGGCTGGCCGAGTTGCATGGCCAATTCGACGCTGCCGCACTGACTTCGGTGTCCGGCAACGCCACGGCGGCTAAGGAGCGGCTGGCATTCGCCGACCGCAACATCAGCACCGCCCGGGATTTGGCCGCCGAGGCCGTCGGCGGCCGGCAGGCCGGTTTGGTGGACGCCGTCCGCGCGGCCGAGTCCGCGCTCGGGCAGGCCCGGGCTCTACTCGACTCGGTGGACAACGCGGCCACCGACATTCAGCACGCCATCGATCGGCTGCCGTCGACGATGGCCGACATTCAGGAGGACATCAAGCGCGCCAACGAGTTACTGCACAAAGCGCAGCCCAACATGCCCGCACACACCGGCGACCTGATCGCGGCGCGCGATGCGGCCGCCCGGGCGGTCGACGTCGCGCGCGCCGGGGCATCCACCGACCCGCTGGGCGCGTTCGCCCAGTTGGCCAGGGCGGATGCCGACCTCAACGGGCTGCTGGTCACCCTGGCCCGGGAGCAGGCCGCCGCGGAGCAGCTCAACCGCTCCTTGGAGCAGGCGCTGTTCACCGCCGAGTCCCGGGTGCGGGCGGTCTCCGACTACATCGACACCCGCCGCGGCAGCGTCGGCCCCGAGGCCCGCACCCGGCTCGCCGAAGGTCAACGGCACCTACAGGCCGCGCGGGACAAGCGGGCGACCAGCCCAACCGACGCGATCTCCCACGCCAACGCGGCGTCGACGCTGGCCGCCCAGGCCCAGGCGTTGGCGAATGCCGACGTGCAATCGGCTCAGCGCGCCGTCACTCGTGGCGGGGGCGGCGACATGGGCGCGATGCTTGGCGGAATCATCATCGGCAATGTCCTCAGTGGAGGCATGCGGGGAGGGTTCGGCGGCTGGAGTCCGACGTCATTCGGCGGGTCGTCCGGCGGCGGCTTCATGGGTGGCGGCGGCCGATTCTGAACCGCTCGCGTGCCGCCAGAGGGTCAGCCGGCGGCCGGTGAATGCGGTATCACACCGCCGGTGCGCGGGATCTCGAAGTGGGGTTCCGTCTCGCCTTCCCACCGCTGCCAGTCGTTCCACTGATTGGTCTCCGCGATCACGGCCGGGGCCGGGGCGTCGGCCACCGTGTCGATGGCGTCGGCGCTCACATCCGGCTTCGGTGCCCAGTGGTCGTAGTCATCCGGCGGCACGGCCACGCCCCACTTGAGCGGAACCGACAGGCCACCGAGCATCCCCGACTCACCCCGAACCGCCGACACCGAGTCATCTGGTAGCGGCGGACCAAGAGGCAAAAGCATGTTGCCCCCTTCCACAGCCGTTGTCGGACGCTGTGGCCGAACCCAATAACACCAAGCAGGCACATCGTAAGCCAAACCTGGGGCAAATACCGGAAAAACGTGGATTTGCTTCTGCGCAGCGTACGCGCGGCTTGCGGGCCCAAGTCGTGGAGGGTGGACCGACGCGATAAATACCGCGCCGGCCGAACGCAAAACCCTTGCCAATTGGCGCGATTCACGACGACGGTGTCCCGCGCATTCGCTCCGAGCGCCGAGCCCATGGTGGCTAGCGACGCTAGCCTCTCCTGGCTCGCCCAGAGCGCGGAGCCAGCCCTAGCCGCCCTTCGTCCGCGGCACCACCTTGGGCCGCGACTGCACTACGTGTGGGTTCTCGCCGCCGCGGCGTCCCCTCTTGTCGGTCTTGTCGCCGTCCGCGCCCCGATCGTCGACCGCCATGGCCATGGCCGGCGCAGAACCCGAGGCCGCGGACGGCGCGGACGACGTTGTCCCGGTCGCGATCGGCGTCGGCAGTTGGGCGCCTAGGGCCGGCACGGCAAGGCTGGTCAAGACCGCCGGCACCGGCATCGACCCCTCCCAGGTCGGCGGGACGGTGATCGATCCCACGAACCGGGCGGTGCCCAACCCGGCGGTCGCAACGCCCAGCCCGCCGGCCGACTGCAGCCCTTGGACGCCGCCCGCGGCGGCGTGCGGCACTTCGGCGGCCACCGTGGTGACGCCGGCCGCCGCGGGTGCGACGGGTCCCGCGCTGTGAGCCAGCACCATCATCGGGGACATCAGCGCGCTCGCCGGGTACATCCCGATCGGCGCCAGCGCGGTCATCGTCGTCACCGGCATCGACGACAGCAACGACGTCACCGACGACAGGCCGGGGAAGAACGCCCCCAACACCGACTGCAGCTCGGACACGAATGCGGTGCCCAGCGACGAGAAGGCCCCGAAAGCCTGGGACGCGAAGCTCAGCGGCGCCGTCACCAAGCCACTCAGCAGCGTCGGCGGGATGCTGAACGTCGGCAACGTCGCCGCCACGGTCTGCGCCCCGATGTGATAGCCCACCATCGCGGCCACGTCCTGGGCCCACATCTCCATGTACTCGATCTCGGTCATCG
Source organism: Mycobacterium sp. E735 (assembly GCF_001666955.1). Taxonomy (NCBI): domain Bacteria; kingdom Bacillati; phylum Actinomycetota; class Actinomycetes; order Mycobacteriales; family Mycobacteriaceae; genus Mycobacterium; species Mycobacterium sp. E735. The sequence goes on from NZ_LZIX01000212.1 coordinate 44,370, forward strand.
CGATCGCCGGGGTGTTCTGGCCGAAGAAGTTCGTCGCGATCAGCATGAGCAATCGGATGCGGTTCGCCAGGACCTCCGGCGTGGGCACCGTCGCCATGAACGCCGCTTCGTACGCCGCCGCCGCCGCGGTCGCCTGGGCGGCCGCCATCTCGGCTTGCCCCGCCGCCGAGATCAGCCACTGCAGGTACGGCGTCGACGCCGCCAGCATCGCCGCCGACGACGGACCGGTCCAGGGACCGGAGGCCACTCCCGTCACTACCGACTCAAACGACGCCGCCGCGGCCGCCAGGTCAGCCGCCAATGATTCCCAGGCCGCGGCCGCCGTCAACAATGGGCCGGGTCCGGCGCCGCCATACATCAGGGCAGAGTTGATCTCGGGGGGGAAGAAAAGAAAAGCTGGAATCACGACATCCCCAACCCACCGACCGAGTCAACGGCACCCACTACACGCATACGAACCCGACACCACCCATGCCGACTAGACACGTGAGCAACATTCGCTTTATGAGCCTAAGCCAATCGGCTACCCAGAAGCGGCTTTTTATCAAACGTTTAATACCCCGGCGTGGCGAGCGCGCCGACTAACCGGACAAGTGTCCTGAGAACGCGAACAGCCGCCGGTCAGCAGCCCTTGAGCCGTGCGGCGAGATAGTCGGCCACGGCGTTCATCGGGACGCGATCCTGCGTCATGTCGTCGCGCTGGCGCACCGTGACGGCGTTGTCCTCGAGCGAATCGAAATCCACGGTCACGCAGAACGGCGTCCCCACCTCGTCCTGGCGCCGGTAGCGCCGCCCGATCGCGCCGGCGTCGTCGAAGTCGATGTTCCAGCATGCCCGCAATTCGGCGGCCAGATCACGGGCCTTCGGGCTCAGGTCGGCGTGTCGGGACAACGGCAGCACGGCGGCTTTGACCGGGGCCAGTCGGGGGTCCAACCGCAGCACCGTGCGCTTCTCCAGCACACCCTTGGCGTTGGGCGCTTCGTCCTCGGTGTAGGCGTCGATCAGAAACGCCATGAAGGACCGCGTCAGACCGGCGGCCGGTTCGATGACGTAGGGGGTGTAGCGGGTGTCGCTGACTTGGTCGTAGTAGGACAGGTCGGCACCGGAATGCTTTGCGTGGGTTGACAAGTCGAAATCGGTGCGGTTGGCGACGCCTTCCAGCTCGCCCCACGGGTTGCCGGCGAATCCGAACTTGTACTCGATGTCGACGGTGCGATCGGAGTAATGCGAAAGCTTCTCCGGGGGATGCTCGAACAGCCGCAGATTCTCCGGATCGATACCCAGATCGACATACCATTGCAGCCGGGTGTCGATCCAATACTGGTGCCATTCCTTCGCGGTGGAAGGCTCGACGAAGAACTCCATTTCCATTTGCTCGAACTCGCGCGTTCGGAAAATGAAGTTGCCCGGCGTGATCTCGTTGCGAAAACTCTTGCCGATCTGGCCGATGCCGAATGGCGGTTTCTTGCGCGCCGTGGTGACGATGTTGGCGAAATTGACGAAGATGCCCTGCGCGGTCTCCGGGCGCAGATAGTGCAGACCCTCCTCGGTCTCGATCGGCCCGAGGTGGGTCTTGAGCATCATGTTGAACTCGCGTGGCTCCGTCCACTGGCCCTTCGTGCCGCAATCCGGGCAGACGATCTCGGTCATCGGCACCGTGTCGGGGTCGTCGATCCCCTTTTTGGCCGCGTAGGCCTCCTGCATGTGGTCCTGGCGATGCCGGTGGTGGCAGTTCAGGCACTCGACCAACGGATCGTGAAAGACCTCGACGTGGCCGGACGCCACCCAGACCTGCCGCGGCAGGATGATCGACGAATCGATTCCCACTACGTCGTCGCGCCCGGTGACCACCGACCGCCACCACTGCCGTTTGATGTTTTCCTTGAGTTCCACGCCCAGCGGGCCGTAGTCCCACGCCGAGCGGGTGCCGCCGTAAATCTCGCCCGAGGGAAAGACGAAGCCGCGCCGTTTGGCCAGGTTGACTACGGTGTCGATGACGGACGCCACGGCGTGGTGCACTCCCTTTCCGGGTTTGATCGGGCACGCGCGGCGATCGACCGCCGCGCGCAGAGCATCAGTCATGGTAACGATCGGCGCCGGGGTCTTTGACATGCGTCATCATGCATGTGACAGTGGAGGTCGGCCGCCCGCGAGACCTCCCGGCGGATCCCGCCCACAACCTGGCACTTTCCGAGGTGATGACTCTCTCCCATGGCGATGTCCCCCTCTCCGCCTTCCCCGATGCCGACCACCGCGGGTGACCTGAGCGTGGTGGCCCACGAGCACGGCGGAACCGGGTCCGGCGCACTGGCCGACTACCCCGTGCCGCCGCCGCGGGAGATCCTCGACGCCGCCGGCGAGCTGCTGCGCGCGCTCGCCGCACCCGTGCGGATCGCCATCGTGCTGCAGCTGCGCGAATCCCACCGCTGCGTGCACGAGCTGGTCGACGCGCTCGGTGTGCCGCAGCCACTGGTGAGCCAGCACCTGAAGATTCTCAAGGCCGCCGGCGTCGTCACCGGCGAACGGTCCGGCCGCGAGGTGCTGTACCGGCTTGCCGACCACCACCTGGCGCACATCGTGGTGGACGCCGTCGCGCACGCGAGCGAGGACACGCTTTGACCGGCACGAGCGTGCGTTCGACCCGGCAGCGAGCGGCGATTTCGACGCTGATGGACACCCTCGACGACTTCCGCTCGGCGCAGGAGTTGCACGACGAGCTTCGCCGCCGCGGTGAGAACATTGGGCTGACCACCGTCTACCGGACGTTGCAATCCATGGCGGCGGCGGGAATGGTCGACACGCTGCGGACCGACACCGGTGAGTCGGTCTACCGCAGGTGTTCCGAGCATCACCATCACCACCTGGTGTGCCGCAGCTGTGGTTCCACCATCGAAGTCGGCGACCACGAGGTCGAGCAGTGGGCGGCGCAAATCGCCGCCAAGCACGGCTATTCCGACGTCAGCCACACCATCGAGATCTTCGGCACGTGTTCACAGTGCGGGTCGTAGGTTGACCCGGGCCGACCGACCGCGGCACGTCTGAAAAAAGTTCTGAAGAAAAAGTGTCCGACACGCGCCCGCCGCGTGCTCCTACCCGATGAGTGGCCCACGGGCCGAGCCAAGCAAGAACTCCAGGGAAGTGAGCACCATGCGGAACCACCCATCGCCCCATCTGCGGCCCGTGCGCGACGTCGAGGCTCCGTCACTGCAATTTCGCACCATCCATGGCCACCGGCGCGCCTTCCGGGTCGCCGGGTCGGGACCGGCCCTGCTGCTGATCCACGGCGTCGGCGACAAGTCCACGTCATGGGAGCCCGTACACGCCAAACTCGCGCAGCGGTTTACCGTGATCGCACCGGATCTGCTGGGACACGGGGAATCGGACAAACCACGCGCCGACTACTCCCTGGCGGCCTTCGCGAACGGCATGCGAGACCTGCTTGCCGCGCTTGACATCGATCGCGTCACCCTGGTCGGGCATTCGTTCGGTGGCGGTGTGGCAATGCAATTCGCCTATCAATACCCGGAGCTGGTCGAGCGCATCGTGCTGGTCAGCAGCGGTGGCGTGGCCCAGGAGGTAAGCATGGCCCTGCGGTTGGCGGCGATGCCGATGGGCAGCGAGGCCCTGGCCATGCTGCGCATTCCGGGCGTGATGCCGGCGATGCGACTGTTCGGGCGGGCCATGGCGACCGTGCTGGGCCCCACCAACCTCGGGCACGACATCGGCGACGTGGTGAATCTGCTCGAGGGCTTCCGGGACCCGCGCGCACTCTCGGCGTTCGCGCGCACGTTGCGATCCGTGGTGGACAGGCGCGGCCAATTCGTCACCATGCTGGACCGAAGCTATCTGGCGCAACCCATTCCGGTGCAAGTGATCTGGGGCGAGGACGATTTCGTGATCCCGGTAGACCATGCCCGGACAGCCCATGACGCGATACCCGGGTCACGCTTGGAGATCTTCGAAAACTCGGGGCACATGCCGTTCAAGGACGACCCGGATCGCTTCGTCGAGGTCGTCGAGCGGTTCGTCGACTCGACTCGACCGGCTCGGCACGATCGAGATCGCCTGGGCTCGTTGCTGCGGACCCGCGTCGGCGACAACGGCCGGGAATCGGTCACCGTCGCGCTGACCGAATCGGCGGTGTCCTAGGGCCCTAACCCGTCAACGTGCGACGTATCCCGGCGCCCGAATCCAGCACCAGCAGAACCAGAGTGCGCAGCGCGTGATCGCTCAGGCCGGCGCCGGGAAAGTTATAGCGCAGCATCACGTCGGCGCTTTTGGCAGCGCTCTTGCCCGAATTACGTTGCACGGCTTTATCGTTGATCTTCTCGACGAGCGTGACGCTGCCGAAGTTGCTCTCGCGGGCCTGTCTGGCTACCTGATCGCTGATCTTCTTGGTCAGCGGCAGATCCCAGGCCACGACCTGCGTCAACGACACCAGGTCGAGGTCGTCGGCGATGTTCACCACCCGTAACGAGGCGATGGTCCCCCCATGGCGCACGGTCAGGGCCCCGTCGGTTTCCTCCTCGACCGGAAGGACTTCGCCGAGCACCGTCGCCAGACGATCCTGCAGTGATGGCATCGGATCCTCTCCGTGAGGACCCGTTGCGGTCCCCACTACGCGCTTCCGAATCTTCGATTGCGAGAAGCGTATTCCTCGCAGGCAGCCCAGAGGTCGCGACGGTCGTAGTCGGGCCACAGTTTGTCCTGGAAGATGTACTCCGCATAGGCGGCCTGCCACAGCATGAAATTGCTGGACCGCTGCTCCCCCGAGCTTCGCAGGAAAAGATCGACGTCGGGGATGTCGGGTCGCTGCAGGTGCTGCGCCACCGTCGCCTCGGTGATGCGCTCGGGGTTCAGCCGGCCCGCGGCTGCCAAGCGGGCGATTTCTTTTGTGGCTTCGGCGATTTCGGCGCGGCCGCCGTAGTTGACACAGTAGTTGACGGTGATGACGTCGTTGTCCTTAGTCATCTCTTCCGCGATCGCCAATTCATTGATCACGCTGCGCCACAGGCGTGGGCGCGAACCCACCCAGCGGATCTTGACCCCTATGGTCTTGAGGTTCACCCGGCGCATGCGCACCACATCGCGGTTGAAGCCCATGAGGAAACGGACCTCCTCGGGTGAACGCTTCCAGTTCTCGGTGGAGAAGGCGTACAGGCTGAGCCACTTGATCCCCACTTCAATTGCGCCACAGACGATGTCAATGACGACCGCCTCGCCCGCCTTGTGGCCGTCGGTACGGGTAAGCCCGCGTTGGGTGGCCCAGCGGCCGTTGCCGTCCATCACGATCGCCACATGATTGGGCAGTCGGTCGGCCGGGATCCGGGGCGCCGCCGCTTTCGAGATGTGCTGTGGCGGCCGGCTCGGGCCACCGCCTGGGGCAGGCGGCAGCTCGGGAAATACCACCGGCCAGGTCGACCTTTCGGGGAAGACCGGATAGTCGTCGGGGGCGGGAGGCAGCTGCGGGAAGGCGGCGGACGCCGACTTCCGCTCGGCCTTGCTAGCCACAGTCCAAATCCTGCTCGATCAGCGCTGCTGCACGTCGTTCGGCGATGGTGCGGTCGACGTGATACGTCCGTTCCACCAGTGGCAACGTTTTGAGCTGCCGCTCCAGGTGCCATTGCAGGTGCGCGGCCACCAGCCCGCTGACGTAGCTGCGGTGCGATTGCGTGGCCTTTTCGGCGAACTCCCAATCGCCGTCGTGCAGCGCGGACATCAGGTCCAGCACGCCCGGCGGCGGTGTCGTCGAACCGGCCGGACGGCAGTGCGGGCACACGCTGCCCCCGGCGCCGACATGGAACGCCCGGTGCGGTCCCGGTGTGGCGCACCGCGCGCACTCGGTCAGCGCCGGCGCCCATCCGGCGATGCCCATGGCGCGCAGCAGGTAGGCGTCCAGCAGCAGGTCCCGGGACCGGCGGCCGTCGGCCACCGCCCGCAGCGCGCTCACCGTGAGCCGGTGCAGGGCCGGGGCGGGAGCCCGCTCCTCACCGGCGAGGCGTTCGGCGGTTTCCAGCATCGCGCACCCGCAGCAAATTCGGCGCACGCCTGGAGCCATTCGCACACATCGACGCGCAGCTGCATCCCGGCCGCAATCTCGACATCGTCACCCAGGTGGTTTCGATCGACGCGTTCGCCACCGACATCGTCAGCGATTACGGCCGCTACACCTGCGGGTGCGCGATGCTGGAAACCGCCGAACGCCTCGCCGGTGAGGAGCGGGCTCCCGCCCCGGCCCTGCACCGGC